>JBKQMU010000016.1:0-6057 GCA_052146555.1 Isosphaeraceae bacterium | reverse complement strand
CAGCGCTTCAGCCGGCACAGCCCGCACAGGGGTCGGTCTTACCTCGTTTGCAGTTCCCAAATGGCGATCATCCGTGCTTTCCATGTTGATGTTCCCCTTTCTGTCTGTCGGTACCACGAGGAGTTGGGGGGGATCATATCAGCCGCGCTTAGAGCGGCCCGAGCGGCCCATCGGGCGAGGGGTCGATAGGTTGCCCGGCCTGCGGATAAGGGGTGCGATCCCAAAAAGGGGCAATTTTGATTCAGCCATAATGTCTTTACCTGGAACCACTTGCGACACAATGGTTGAAGATCCAAGAAGCCCTTTCAATTTCGCCGGTAAGATCCATCTCCCTACTACAGTCTCAGGCGAGTCGTCGGTCTCCGAGAATCTGGCTCCCGACGCCCTTGAAAACTGAGAAATCAACCGCATTCTGAGCGATCCGGACGACGAGAAGATGACGCAAATATCAACATAGCAACAGTCTAAGACTAATGCAGCATAACCGCATTTTAGGATCGCACCCTTTCCCTCCATGCGATCCAGGACCAGCCGGATCGCTTGAATGCCTCCAGACAATGCCAGCTCGGCGATCTTCTGCGCCAGCCGCTCAGCTCGATGGCGTCCGTCCTTGTCCCTCCCATCGAGATAGCGGCGAAGTCTCGCGGTCAGGCTTTCCCCCCGGGGCCGGCCACCGGGGTTGCCCGACTTTCCGCGCGCGAACCGGGTCGCGGGACTTGGATTTTGGTTGGCCATCGGTTCCTGTTTCTTTCCTGTTCCTGAGGAGAGACCCGAGTCCGGTTTCTCAGGGTGGGAGCGTCGCGCTGTCGGAGTCGACGGCCGTTGGAAAACTCCCTGCGCTATCCCCTTGGAATGTGCGATAACGAACGGGATCACAGCTTTCGAGTTCTCCGGAATGTCCCGCGTGGCTATCGGTGCTCAGCTCGGCCCTGGCACCGAGAATTTCCCTGCTCTTTTCCCTGCTGTCAGGGAATTCGGCGCCGTCATTGTTTCGCGCGTCCGCCCGGGTTCCCCTGTAATTCACCTGTTCTGAGGAGACCTCGGGGCCATCGGCCAGGGCCTCGACGGGAGATGCACCTAGGGCGTGCGCGGAAGGTGCGATAACGAGCCGGCCAGCTAGGTCTCGAGACAGCTCGCCGGCCACGTCCTGGCGTTGGTCGTCATACCTGAGGACCATATCCAGGGTCTTGTGGCGGGTCCATCGGCGAACCTGGCGGACGTCATGGCCAGCGTCAAGAAGCATGGTCGCTCCCGAATGGCGCAGCCCGTGGGGCCGGATCGGGGGCAGCCCGGCGGCCAGGGCCAGCCGGAGGATGATCCGGCGGATTGTCTCCCCACTGATCGCCGGGCGGACCCGAGGGTCCGGCCCATGAGGGAGCGGTGGGCGGCCGTAGAACAGCGGGCCGGCCTCATGTCCGCGGTCGTTCAGGTATTCGACCAGGGCGGCGCGGGCGAGCTCCGGGAGCGTCACCGGTTCCTTCTCGCGCCGACCTTTCCCGCGGACGGCCAGCGCTTCCGGTCGGATTGGTTCCGGCAGGATGTCGGCGAGCTCAAGGGCGGCCAGCTCTCCCCGGCGGAGTCCGGTTGTAGAGAGAATGGAGACGATCGCCCGGTCTCTCCTTGCCCGGGGGGCATCACCAGCGGCCAGGGCGGCGGCCCATAGCTGCTGAATGGCGGGCCGGCTGGGTCCGCGGCGGTCCATTCGGGGCTCGATCTTATGTCCCTCGACGTCGATCGACCAGGGCACGCGGCCGATCAGCCGGGCAACCTTGACCATCGAGCGGATCGCGGCCAGGCGTCGCGCAATCGTTGCGGACGAGAGATCAAGCCGGGTCATGTACGCTCGGTAGGCCAGGACCAGCCGATTGGCGCCGGCCTGTCCGACGCTCAGTAGATTTTCAGTCGCGACTGCGGGCGACGGTGCCTTGATGAACTTCGCGAAATGCCGGATGTCCCGAACATACGCTCTCTGCGTGTTCTGACATCGGCCCTCCAACCAAGCCTCGATCACATCGCCATCGCCCATCGCCGGTAGCGAGCCGCCGGGTCCGTCATGGAGGGGAACCAGCTCGGTGGACATGGGTGCAAATCCAAGAAGATAGATGTGAGTCTCTATCTTTTAGAATACGACACTTCAGCCTAAGCTTGCGGAAACGCGAATTATCGCACGATGCGGCGGGGGCGTGGTCGGAGGGATCGGCGGGGCGATTCGGGCGATCATCCGGGGCGTTCATGGGATGCGTCTAACCGCAAGCAGGCGGTCGAGCAGGTGTAGAACCCACAGGGTCCCAGTTTACACTGCGGCGGAATGTCTTTCGTGGTCCTTTGGTCATCGCCACGATGTCGGTCTCGGTCGCCGGGAGCAGCTCTGGACAGTCGGCCGGGATCGTCCCGACTGGCCTCAGATGGGCCAGAGGATCGGCGCTGAGAGAGGCCATTCTCAACGGATCGCTCGAGCTTTCCAGACGGTTCCGTTTGTAAAACGGGTCTGTAGGTCGCCTTCCTCCTCTATGAGGTAGTAGCCAATCGATCGGTCGCTCTCCGGGCTCTTGTCCTCAAACCTTCGTCCATCCGAAGAAGGGAGCTCAATTAGTTCATGGTCGTCACCTACCTTCTTCCCGTCGGAATAGAGCTCCTCCAAGTAAAGGCGATCAGTCGAGTCCCGATAGATCGTTAGTCTCCCTTGCCTTTCATCATCGAGCCAACTCCCGATGACCTTGGTTCCTGGAGGAAGTCGCACGGCGGTTAGGATTGCCTCGCTTTCAACCGTCAGTCCCTGGATGGTAACGTCCAGCTTGGGTTTTGGTTTGAGCACTAGCTTGCCGTAAGCCCAGGAACGAAGCATGTCCAGATCCGGCCGTTCCCCTGGGACTCGCTTCAACTCGCCCAACGCCCAAGGCGTGTAAAAGTCTATATAAGTGATATCGTGATGAGGCGACGCGTGCAACAAAACGGCCTTGGTTATCATCCGGAGCACGTCCAGCGACTCCTTCTTGTGCAGGCGGACATAAATCTCCTGCTTTCGTCCAAATGGTTGGTATACCTTTAAAACTCCCCAGCCCGCATGATCAAGACTTTTAGCGTCGGCTTTGGCTGGTAAGACTTGGCCGGTCATCCAGTCTTCAGTCCCCAGCCCCTGCGACATAGGCACATTCCCAGGTCTGAAGGCCTCCTCTATGGCAGACTCCCAAACGCTCGTTCCTGGCGTCGAAGAAACCTTTTCATCGTGTTCCAGCGGCGTTTTTCTGGTGGCTCCGTCTTGTTGAGCAACAGGCTCTTTCCTCGGAGCAAACACAAATAACAGGCAACACCCCAAAAGCACCGAAGCCCCGATCACAGTCCCTGCGACCAAGGGGTTTCGCTTGTCACTCCCTCGCGACTCAGCTAAGGCTTTGGCCATGGTGGCCTCGGAGGCCGGCTGAACGAGTTCAGTCTGGGAGAAGACGGACAGTCCCCCCATACCCTGACGCGGGGAGAGTTCGGGAGCCGCCGATTCCCGATCAACCTCGAAGGGCGTTCCGGCATCGGCTTTAGGTTGGTATGTAAAGGGTTTCTGACACGATGGGCAACGGAATCTGCGTCCCGGTTGTGGCTTTTGCGATGTTGTGCCCTGACGATTGCAATGAGGACACTCCAACTTCGTTGCTTCGCTCATGAGCAAGGCCCCCACCTGCTAATCCTTTTGCGTACCTAGCCCAAGCGGATGAGGGCTCGGTCGATCACCCGCGAACGTAGAACTCGTGTGTGTTATTCCATTGGTTCGCAATGTCCCCCGCGTCAGTCCCCCCGCGGTCGCCCTCGCTTGGTCCCAGACGACGAGTAGGTGACGGTCGTCCCGATACCGGCCCTGACCCCGCGGGCTGTCGCACTACCTGTCGACCGCGACGGCAAGTTTCAGATATTTAGCGTCCAAGGGCCCCGGACTGCGGTGCGACGGCTGAATCGTCATCCCCTCGTGGAAGAACGTTCGAACCGTCGGCAACCCAGTCGCCGGAACGTTGCGGCATCGCTCTATCCCCTCACCGACATCGGCGCCGTCAGGTGGGACGGGCGGGTGAAGGTTCGCCGCGCCCACCGGAACGGCCATTGGCCGGGTCATGACTCCGGGCCTTGATCATCAGTCTACGGAATCCCACCATCGCAGTGAACAGGGGCCCGGGTCGGATTCCGGGCCGTGTGTCCGACGCCAGGATCGCCGTCATGATTCACCCCGGGGGAGGGTGAATCATGACCGGGCAGCGGCCTTGACCATCGCCAGAATGCCGACCCGGATCGCCTCGGGCAGTTCGGGCCAGGCGGCCACGATCTCGGCCAGGTCGGGGCTGATGTTGACATCAGCCTGACATGGACGGGTAGCGCCACGGGTAGCGCGCAGGGGCCGGGAAGGGCCGGGAACGGTCGGATTGGGACGGGATGGCGAACCTTGATGGGTTTGCCGTAAGTGCCTTATGGCGTCGGGACTTGACGGGCAAGTTCGGACTTGTTCGGGAAATACCGGGGTGGGGACTCGAACCCCAGACCTGCGGATTATGAGACCGCTCCCCGATATTTCCAAGGATACACCGGCTAGCGACTTAGGGCAACCCGTCGCGATCGTTGCCCACCATTTGCCCTCCGAAAACCGTCGGGCCGACCCCGAGTTGGCCGCCGTCATCGACGCCTGGGATCGGCTCCCGGAAACCGTTCGCGCCGGAATTGTGGCGATGGTCAAGGCGTCCGGAAGGTAACTTGCTTGACGATCCGAGATGGATGCCAGAAGAGGGTTCAGCCTAGCTTGGCTCCCGGTCACTCTGCCCCGAGGTCCCTGAGGAGCCGGGCGAAGGCCGCCTCGAACGGGCACTGGGTAAGCGCCAGTATCGCCTTCCAACAACTCGAAGAAGCGACCAAGCGGAGGATCGCGCACGTTCTCAGGAAGCACCCGGCCTATGCCGACCTCTGGTCCAACCCGGAGACAAACGTACCCGACGAGGTCTTGAAGCTTTTGTGAATCACCTCCTTGTTCACGGTCTAGACACGGCGAGACCCTCGGCACAAGTTCAACCAGCCCAAGGCTCACTACGTCAATTACCGCATCCTGGCCGATCAGGGGAACAAGGTCGAGCCCCCCAGACGAGGTGAGAACATCCTGAACTTGTACCTGGCCCATATCCGCTAGGTTGAGAATCCCCGCACTCCCGAAGAGGCGAAGGCCCTCCACCTGAGCTGGATCTTGCATCAGGCCGGGGACATTCACCAGCCCCTTCACGCCGTGGCCCGGTTCTCGAAGGCGTTGCCCGAGGTGGACATAGGCGGTAACGAGGTACACTTCTCGAACCCTCGGACCCGTGGCGAGCGTGAGAACAACCTCCATGCCTACTGAGACGACCTGCTCGGGACAGACCGGAGCCCGGCTGCCGTTGCAGGGTTGGCCGAGCAGACAACGAAGGGACACTCGGCCGCCAATTTGGCGAGGCGGTTGGGCAAGGAGAACATCCGAGGCTGGGCCGAGGAGAGCGTTGAGAACTGCCTCAGCACGGTTTAAGAGAACCTGGACCCAACATAACCCGATTCTTCGATCGGCCTGTTGGCTACGAGACGGACGCTCAGCGAGCCACGGGGTGGCGGTTAGCAAAAAATGCCCTGCTAGCAGGCAGACCCGATCCCGCTCCTGGGCTATCGCGCTGTGGAATTGTCCGCCGAGCTTTGGCCCGAAACCAGGATGTATCCGCGCGTCTTGTCGTCGTTGGCCGCATCTGTCGTATTCATGGCGTCGAACAGTTCCGAGGTTTTCACCCACACGGGCGGATACTTGTAGCGCGCGACGTCGAGGAGGAGAAAGCGATCGGCCTTCTCGTCGTAGGCGCCGAGCGGCGAAATGTGGCCGCCGCGCTCTTCCCCCAAAGCTTTGCGCAAAAAGTTGACGATGACGACGCGATGCTCGCTGGCGAGCGCTTCGCTCGCACGCTTGCGGAACTCGTCGACGCCGCCGGATGCGGCGTGACGCACCTCCACGGTCACCGGGTAGAGGCTCAAAATCTGGCCGAGCTGATCGAGCGTCATGCCGTGATGAGCCAGGAC
>JBKQMU010000015.1:0-8972 GCA_052146555.1 Isosphaeraceae bacterium | reverse complement strand
CAGCCAGCTCGACGCCCCGGATTTCGGCTCCGGTTTCCTGGAGGAGCTGAAGTGCCAATACCAGGAGGACAAGCTCGTCTGCGAGGGCCTGCACCGCACCAAGAGCGGTCGGAAGATCCCAGTGGAGGTCACCACCTCGAGAGTCCAGTTCGGCAACCAGGTGGCGGTGCTGGCCATTCTGCGCGACATCACCGAGCGGCGGGCGCTAGAGCGAACCCAGCTCGAGTTCGCCACAGCACAAATGCGCAACGCCGAGGAGATGGAAATCAAGAACAGGGCCCTCTCCGAGTCCGCGATGCTCTATCGCCAGCTTGCCGAGGGGAGCTTAGACGGGATCGTGGTGGCCGACGGGGATGGCCGGATCACCTTGTTCAACCCGGCGGCCGAGAAGATTTTTGGGTACGAAGCGAGGGAGGTGATCGGCCAGCCCCTGGAGCGGCTGATTGGGGGCGTCTTGCCGGCCCCCCAAGAGTGCTCTTCCAGTCCCGCCGTGTGCCGGCTGGGCCGTTCCCCCATCGTCGGCCGGACCGTGGAGCTCTCCGGCAGGAAGAAAGATGGCACCGAGTTTCCTCTCGAGATTTCCTTAAGCGCCGTCGAGCTCAGCGGCCGGCCCCAGTACATCGGCTCGATTCGCGATCAGACCGAGCGCCAGCGGATGGAAGCGATGCTGGCCCGCACCGACAAGCTTGCTTCCATTGGCCTGCTCAGCGCCGGGGTCGCCCATGAGCTGAACAACCCCCTGGCCTATGTCATGAATAACCTAGTGGTGCTCCAGCGCGAGGTCTCCGGCCTTTTGGAGATGGTTCAGCGCTACGAGGCGTCGCGGCCGGCTCTTGAAACGGCCGATCCCGCGCTCTTGCGGTCGATCGATGAGCTGGCCGAGGAAATCGACTGGTCGTACATTCGGGACAATCTCGAGCCGATGGTCGAGCGCACGCGGACTGGGGTCAAACGGGTCGCCAGCATCGTCGAGAAGATGCGCGGGCTGGCCCGGACCTCGACCCCGCAGTGGGAATCGGCGCCACTTTCCGAGCTGGTCGACAGCGTGCTGGAGATGATGCAGGGTAGGCTCAAGCAACAGCAGATCCAGGTCGAAGTGCAGGTTGACGAAGTCACGCAGTTGCAGTGCGTTCCCGATCAGATCAGGCAGGTCCTGCTCAATTTGATGATCAACGCGCTGCAGGCCATCGAGAGCGCGGGACGACAGGACGGTGGCAAGATCACCGTGGAGGGCCGGCTCTCCGGTCCTTGGGTCGCGATTTCGGTGCGCGATAATGGCACCGGGATCAGTCCGGAGCATCGCCAGCGACTGTTTGATCCCTTCTTCACCACCAAGCCGGTGGGCGAAGGCACGGGGCTGGGCCTGTCCATCAGCCACGGGATCATCTCGGGGCATGGCGGCCGGATCGAGCTCGAAAGCCGCCTGGGCGAGGGGAGCTGCTTTCGCCTCCTCCTGCCTCGGCAACCCCAGCCTAGCCCCCAGGCTCCCACCAATTTGCCGCTGACCTCACCTGCTCCCGCATGACCGCGGCGCCGAGGCGTGTTAAGATCAAGCAATTCTGAGCGTATCGACGGAAAACGGCGGGCTGCCGTGGCACGGGCGCCGGTTCGCGTCGGGGCCGGACCGTCGATCAGGAACCCGCCCTGTGTGAGCCCGCGTTCCCGGTCTCGCGCCCGGACTGACGGACTCTCGCTCGTACCGAACCCCGATAAGTAAGCTTGGAACGCCGATCGATGAGTCAAGCCAAGCACTGCCTGCTGATCGTGGACGACGAGCCCAACGTTTGCGACTCCGTGCATGACCTGCTGCGCCGCGAGTTCCGCGTCCTCAAAGCCCATAGCGCCCAGGAGGGATTCCGCCTCATGCAAGAGGAGGAAGTGCATATCGTGATGTCGGACCAGCGGATGCCGCAGATCTCGGGCGTGGAGCTGCTCACGGTCGTGAAAGCCCGCCATCCGCAGGCCATCCGGATGCTCTTTACGGGGTTTGCCGAACTCGAGTCAGTCATTGCGGCGGTCAACCAGGGGCACATCTTTCAGTTCGTGCGTAAACCTTGGCAGCCGGAGGAGTTACTTCTGGCCGTGCGGCAGGCGGCCGCGGAGTATGACCGGCTGGAACGGACAGCGCGGGAACGAGTGCATTTGCTCGAGGAGATCAAGGAACTTAAAGACCGGCTTTCGACGCTGGAGTCGGAAGTCCGCCGGCTGGGCGTCAGCGAGGAGCCGCCGATTTGAGGGCTTGGCCCGGCATGACTGGAAACGAGCGTGCCCAGATGTCAGGGCAGTCCGTCATCCAGAGGAGTCGCGCGGCTGTGAGCAAGAGTGAAAAAGTTATGGGAAACGTGAGTCCGCCGGGCGGTCCGGCGGCGCGGCCAAATCGAAGGCGAGCTAACAATTCTACACCGACGATCGTCCCAGACCGTATGATGAAAAAGGGTATGGGGACGCAGCTTGCCCCGCCTGGGGTGCCTTGGCGTGGCGGACGCGGAACAGGCGCGGAGAGCGAGAAACCGCGATAGCGACAGGAGCGGCCGGTAGGCGATGATTCCAGGGCGAAGAGTCGTGCCTAAAATCCGGCACGAGAGGACCGGAGCCGGGCATCCTTTTGGTGGGGCGGAGCATTCCGGATGGAGCAAAGGCGGCACACCTTACTAATTGTCGACGACGAGGTGGACGTCCTGGAAAGCCTGCGGCACCAGTTTCACCGCAGGTACCGGGTGCTGACCGCTGCATCCGGCGGCCAGGCGATCGCGCTGATCAATGAGTCCCCGGTGCAACTGATCCTCTCCGACCAGCGGATGCCGGGCATGCAGGGTGATGCCTTCCTCAGCCAGGCCCGCAAGCTTCAACCCGACGCGATCCGCATGCTCTTCACCGGCTACGCGGACATCCAGGCGGTGATCAACGCGGTCAATGAAGGGCACATCTTTCGCTACATCCTCAAGCCCTGGGACACCGTCGAGCTGGAGGGAATCATCCGTCAGGCCGCCGATCAGTACGATCTGCTGGCCGAGCGGAAGCGGCTGATCGCCGAGCTCCAGGCGGCCAACGCACAGCTTTTGCATGCGAATGAAGAGCTGGCGCGGGCCGGGCAGCTCAAGACGGCGTTCATCGAGGTCGCCAGCCACGAGTTCAACACGCCAATTACGCTAGTCTTGGGACTGACCGAATTGCTCAAGCTGGCCAACCTTAACCGGAGCGACGACGAGCGCGAGATCCTGCGGCAGATCACCGTCAGCGGCCGGCAGCTCTCGCGCCTGGTCACCAACATGTTGATCCTGCTTCGCTCCGAAGATTTTCGCCGCACCCTTCAGCGTAGCCCGGTGGAACTGGCCGTGCTCATCCGGAGTGTCGTCGACCAGGTCAACCCGTTCATCCACTCACGCCAGCTTCATCTCCAGCTTTCGCTGGCGGATGACCTTGGTACCTTCGAGCTTGATACCGACAAGATCAGTGCCGTGTTCGTGAACCTGCTCACAAACGCCATCAAGTTCACCCCCGACCACGGCCATATCGAGTTGTCGGCCTGGCCCAGCGGTGACGACGAGGCCTCGATCTGCGTCACGGACCGGGGCGTCGGGCTCGAGCCACAAGCCCTCAAGCATCTGTTCCAGCCCTTCTTCACCCAGTTCGACCCGAGCCGGCATTCCTCAGGTGATTTCGGATTCAACAAGCGAGGCCTGGGCCTGGGCCTGAGCATCGCCAAGCAGTTTGTGGAGATGCATGGCGGCCAGATCTCCGCCGAGTGCGTACCGGAGGGGGGAACTCGGATCACGGTTCGACTTCCTCGCCGTGCCGGCTTGCCGGGCGCGGATTCGTCTTCTCCCGCAAGCGAGTCCCTGGCACCTTACCAGGAGGTTTCCACCTAGAGCCGGAACCGCCGACCTTGCGGATCGGTCCGCCAGGTACAGCCGATCTCCTGGTTTTGTTGTCCTTTTTCGCAAGGACGTCAGATGCCCACAGCGCTGATCGTCGAAGACGAGCCGGAAGCCAACAAGCTGCTCGGGATGTTGCTGCGGCTACGCGGCTATGAGACCACCCCCGCCTTCACCGGCAAGGGAGCCCTGGAGCACATCGACAAACATCAGCCGGACGTCATCTTCCTGGACCTGATGCTCCCAGACCTAAGCGGTTACGAGGTGTGCAAGATCCTCAAGTGCTCCAAAGCGACCTGCTTGATTCCTCTCCTGATCATCACCGCCCGGATCGCTGCGGAGAACCGGATCGAGAGCTTCTGCCTAGGCGCCGATGACTATATCGCCAAACCTTATACGCCGGACCGCATCTTTGAGGCGCTCGAGCAGTCGATGCGGTGGGTCGAGCAGGGCCGGCGGGACCTGGTTCAGGGAACCATTTTCTTCGACCATAGCGATGACGGCGAGATCCTTCGCCGGCTCGGGCAGCTTCGCAGCCTGCTCTTGGCGCGTACCGCGATGAACCTGGAGGCGGTCAATCAGCTTGGTCGGGCGATCAAGGAAATCTGGTGTATGGCCGACGAGTGGGTACAGGCCTACTCCAGCGAGCGGTTTGCCAACCTGACGTACATGTTGACGGCCCGGCGGTTAGTTCTGTCCTTCAGCGATGCCGGCGGCTGGCTCGATACGGTCCGCGCTTTGGCCGAGAATCCAGGTAGCTCGCTACGCTGCGTCGCCTTCAACCAGATCGACATTCAAGCGGTCAATCGCTGCCTCACGCTCGTCAAAGAGCTTCCTGCGCCCTGAAGCTACGAGCGCGCCAGCGGGGTTGGAATCTGTCATCATGAACCAGGAAGACGCCGTGACCAACGCCGCAGCCGAGGGCCAAGGCGCCGTCTTGGACATCGACAGAACGCTACTCAGTTGCCGGGCGGCATGGGGCGGTTCCGATTTGCGCGCGGCTGACGGTTGGCCGTGGAGCTGGCTTGCGCCCGCCTGGCGCGCCCGCCTGCGCGCAATCCAAAGTCCGGACGATCTGACCGGCCGTCGAGAATCCCTGGGCCTGCTGCGCAGGTCGCACCGGTTGCAGGGTCGCGCCCAACCCGCTGCGGTTCACCCGAGCTGGTATGCTCGCGCGCTGCAGCACGAGTCTCCCGCCGTCCGGCAATTGATCGCGACGCGCGGGCTCTTAAAGGCCTGCGCCGCGGTTTCCGCCGCGTCTCCAGCCACGGCTGCCGGTGCGACCGCACGGCAAGAGCCCGGCAGCGACGATCGCTGCTGCGCTCCGCCGGAGGTTGCCGCCTGGGTGCTGGCGCTCTGGACCGAGCGGCTGGTCGGCGGAGAGCCCGTAGGGACCGACGAACCGCCCGTGATTGTGGCAATCGCAAGCCTGTCATCCCGGCGGCTTTACCGCTTGGCTCACGCTGCGGGCCTGGCCAAGGCCGTGCTGGCCGGCGATACCAGCGGGCTTTGCGGCGATCGGCCCAGCGACCGCCGTCGCGTCGATTGGTTGCGCGAGCAGTATCTCCTTTTGCTCGGCCCCCGGGAAAGGCAGCCGCAGTCCTGGGCCCGCAGCGAGCTGGCGCGACCGACCGTGGCCGCAGTCGCGGGCAGGCACCGTCGCCTCGCGACTCTCGGTCTCTTCACGCTCGCCCGCCTGCTGGAGGGTTGCCAGCCTTATCGCGTCCATTGGGCCCTTCAGCACCTGCCCTACCCGATCTCCAAACGCATGGGCACGTTACTGGCCCAGAGCCGGGGCGTCAAAGAGCCAATTCGCGCTCTCGAAGCGTCCATCCTGAAAACAGCCTGGGGGCGGCTGGCAATCGAGGGCCAGGTGGCGATCGAGCACCCCTAGAAACCCTGAGGACCGGGCATGCCCGCTGAGCGCGTCACGAGTGACGATAGCCCCGTTGCCAGCGTCCCTCGCAAACCCGGAGACGCACACCAACCCGGCGGCCAAGAGCCGCCATCGCTTTGGTCGTGGCTGCCCCGGATGTCGGCTCGCCAGGTTCGCCTGGAGAAGCGTCTGGCGGACTTCCGAGCCGCCGGAAACTTGCTCCTTGCTCAAGGCGTGACCGCGCTTCCAACCGGCACGCTGAAGCTGGGGCGTCCCGAGATCGACTGGTGCGCCAGTGGTCTGCGACGGCCGGGGCTGATTGCACAGCTCCGCTGGCCGTGCTTGCAAACGCGTCTGGCGCTGCATGTGGACGTACCCCTGGCGCATGCCGTCGTCGACCGTCTGCTGGCCTACGATCGCCCACTGCATGAGACCCGGCTCCAGCTTTCGCCCGTCGAATGGGGTGTGTGGACCTACCTCATCGTCGGCTTCCTTGAGCAGCTTAGCCAGACTTTCTGGACGACCGGGCCGAAGCGCGTAGTCCCAGCGGGTCGTGAAGCTGAGGGAGGAAGCGCGGCCGGAGCAGGTGGTCAAGCCCAAGAAAACCACAAGGCCAGCGACGCGGCGAGCCGTTGGGACCTCGTGCTCGACCGCGTCGGGCCCGACCTGTTCGACCCCACCGACTTGGGCGCCATCGTAACTTGCCGCTGGACGCTTCAAGCGGGCGCGACTGCCGGGACGGTCCGGCTCTGGCTGCCCGAGGCCGTCATCAACCTGATTGTGGGCACCGAGCACGCTCCCGGCCAGCTTGCTGGCAAGCTTGGGCCGTCCAGGACAGGTGGGCTCGGCTCGGACTGGCACGCCGAAGCCGGCTCTGTGGCGATGCCTCGAGGACTCTCTCGGCTGCGGTCCGGCGGCGTTCTGCCGCTTACGGGTTCGAGACTCTCCGGCAGTCCCCAGAGCCCCAGCGGGGCGATCACCTTGACCTGCGTGCTTCTGGCCTCCGGCCGGCGATTCCTGCTTCCCGTCGAGTCGGTGCCGGGCTCCACCGGCCGGCTGGTACGGCTTGCCGGAGCGCTCGCATGCGAAGCGATACCCCGAGAACCCCTGACTCCGGCGAGCCATCAAACCATGAGCACAGGCACCCCAGTTCCCGGCGGCGAGAAAACCGCGCGGCCGACACCCGAGGTCGGGCCGCTTGACGTTCCGGTCACCCTGACCGTCGAGCTCGGCCGCGTCAACCTGACGCTCGAAAAGCTAGCCGGGCTGCAGCCCGGCGACTTGATCGAGCTGGGCCGCCACAGCCGCGAGCCCGTCGAGCTGACTTCCAACGGTCGCCTGGTGGCACGCGGCGAGCTGGTGCTCATCGATACCGAGCTGGGCGTTCGCGTTACTCATGTGTTTTTGTGATTTTCCTTAAACGGGATAAACCACCTGGATTAGCGCCTGCAGGGCCAGGGTCGAAAGCCCCATCAGTCCGGCCGAGAGCCCAAGCGCCCCGGGTCCCGCGCCGCACTGCGCCAGTCCCGCGCCGGCGGCCGTAAGCAAGGGGGGCAAGAAGAGCATCCAGAGCCGGGCCACCTCGCCCATATTGCGGCCGGTTAAGTTCAGGAGCAGGAGCACACAAGCTGTCGCCCAGCAGCTCCGCGGCACAGAAAACGGGCGGGCGAGTCCCGCCAGGCACCAGACGACCGCCGGCAAGCCGGCCGCGACGGCCAGCTCGATCGGGTTGATGACGATCCAGGCGAGATAGGTTCTGGGATATTCCACGTAAAATCGCGCGTGATTTTTCAGGTTCCAGGTCCAGATCGGCAGCGGACTAGCTCCAATCAAGCCCCAGCCGGCCACCGTGATCGCCAGGAATCCTGCACCGACGGCCAGGATCACGCCGGCCTTTCTCGCGCGACCAGCGCCACTGGCAAAGGCGACCGACAGACCCACGATCAGGCCCACCGGCAAGAATGCCAGGGTAAAGAACATGCCCAGAGCCAAGAGCAGCCCGGCGACGAAAGCCAGGAGGAGCGATCCGGTCAGAGCGCGATTCCCGGCTGCCCAACGGGCCGACCAGACCGCGCAGGCCAGGGCCGCGGCGGAGAGAAAGGGATAGGCCGTATCCGCGTTGGGTTGAAACAGGTTCGCCGCGGGAACCAGCGGCCAGAAAGCGGCCGCGGCCCAGGCTTCGCGCGCCTCCAGTGCCGAGCGGCCTAGAAAATACAGCGGAACGACGGTCCCGGCGCAGGTCAGCACCGCCAGCACGCTGGCTGCGTACAATGCAGCGCGATCGGCCCGGGGAAACGGCACGCCCGCGACCTGTTCGATCTGCCGGAAGCCCCCAGCCGTCGGCCCTGGCATCGTCGCGATCAACGTCTCGGCCGCCTTCGGGTTTTGCTCCATCGTCTTTAACAACAGGCACTGCAGCGCGATCAAGCCGGGAGGGTGCGTGCCGATGTGCAGCGAGTCTTGACTCTGGATCCAGACGGGATAATCGGCCAGGAACCGCCACGGATGAGCCACCGCTTGTTCCCTTGCTACTCGGTAATAGCCCGTCGAGCCGTTGAAATAATTGACGTAAGCCCAGCGGGCCAGGTCATACTCTTCGGCCGCGCCGAAGGGAATCACGACCTGGATGGCCATCGACGCTCCCAAGAGCCCGGCCAGCCACGAAGCCTCTCCGCCCCGGCTCCGGGCACCGGACCCCAGCGCCCTGTATCCTAGCGCAACGAAGCCGCAGTAAGCGACAACCGCCAGCCCCGCAAAGAGGATTCCCACCAGCGGGGGAATTTTGTGAACACGCGTCCATTCCCACTCGCCATGAATGCCCAGTGGCACGCGGCGGCTGGCGACCAGAGCAATCATCAAGACGACCAGCGCCGTTTGAACCCAAATCAGGAGAGCAACTCTCGTTTTCATGGCGATGATCTTAGCGATCCGGTCGCACCGCCGCGAGCGTGTTTTTCGTGCCCAAATCCCCGCGCGGTTGCCAGTATGCATCCGACATGGTTTGATGATGCGCCACTTCGCGTTCCCCCTCTTCCGAGGTCGTGCTCATGCATCAGGACCAGATCCCTTCGGGAAGAACACGCGATGATCACTTGACTGATCTTCGACAGTATACAGCCGCAACATCTTGTAGTGCAGGCATTTGCAGATTTACATGCGCGGCGTGGCACCAGGATCTGGCGGCGTGGCGGCGGGCTCTGGGGCGGTTTGTTGCACCGTGG
>JBKQMU010000014.1:0-9808 GCA_052146555.1 Isosphaeraceae bacterium | reverse complement strand
AGGGGATCGCCATTTTCGAGTGAGCGCGTCTCCGAATTCCATCGTCTCGTTTCGTGGCTTGTCTTACAGGGCGCGAGCCACTGTCAGGACTATGTCAATCTTCGTATCACGCTTGTTTCAGGACTAGTTCGCGTATCATCACTGGCTGATCGTGCCGGCCGTGTCGAAGTCATATTCGGATCGGTATTCTTTCCGAGCGAAGGCGGGTGCTGCGGCGGACGCATCGCGCGACGTGGCGGCACTCACCTTCCGATCGGGTTTGGTCCTCGATCCACGGGCATGAGCATCATGCCGCTGGATCGCGCTTTGCTTCGATTCGAATCAACGCCAGAACTGGTCCGACTCGTAGTCCGGACGTCTCAGGCTCTGCAGATCGATGCCTTCCGGCCCGTAGACGAGTAGCTTGAACAAGAGAAACGGCAGCGGCGAGACGAAACGGATGCGAATGACGCACTTGCTAAGGAAAGGCTTGACGGCCGCGACAAGCTCCCCCGCGATCCATTCTCCTTCGTCCAGACACGCACTTCTGAAGTAAATCCGATCGCCTGGTTCCAGACTAGGTTTGCAAGAGGCCTTGAGCAAACAGCCAGACATGGAAATGTTCTCCAGCGTGGCCGGAAAGACGCTTCGCGACTCGCCCTCGCCCCAGCCGACGACTGCGCCCTTCATCTTGGCGGGGTAACGACACGTATTGCGTCGTTCATCCTGGGATCGGAGATGCTCTTTTCGATGCTTTCTGGAGATTCGTCGTGATTCACACATGGCGGCCTACCCGAAGATCGACGGGCCCATGCCCCGAGGCACCTTGCCTGGTCGTTCATCCTTGATCGAGAAGCACGGTCGATCAAGTTGCGGCTCGCGTGTCTCCCTTGTGCGTTACGGCGAGCTTGAAGAGGTCGTACGGACAGCTTTCCTTGAAGGAGAGGCGAAGCATGAAACAGCCGGGATACGGTTCCGAGAGCGACCTGAGGACGACACGGGACCAGACGACGGGCAGGGTTCCTTTCAGGCCGATCCAGAGATCACGGTTGTCGGGAGGCAGGCGATCGACGATGAGGCACAACCCGGTCTGGCTGACGTCGTGGACGCGGGCCTCGTGATGATCGAAATCGGCGGGAAGCGAGGTTGCTTCCAGACCTCGCATTGCTTTAGGGCCTACCCCACCTGATCCATAGCCGGCCAGCCCGATCCCAGAGGGATGATTCACCGTCCGTTCCTCGACCATGCCCGCAGCGCCAGTCGAGACAGCGCTGGCACCTTGCCGCCAGCCGAAGAGGACTTCGATGCGTGCGACCTTGTATCGGAACGAGCCACGCCGTTCTAAGCCGTGGTAACGGCTGCTCTCGGCAGGCCTTGTCTTGGCGGCGGCTGCGGGTTGGTGGGCTGCGGGGAACTTGATCTCTTCTGCAGGCGCGGCAGTCGTGACGCTCGATTCTTCACCCTGGATTTGCGGGTCCAACGCTTCGGAAGGTGCCCCCTCCTGGCGCGACTCCGTCACGGGCGGGCTTTCCTTTGATGATTTTGCGTGTTCGAATGGTGCCATCGCTTCGGAGACGGGCGACTGTGCTTGCTGCGATTCGGGAGGGCCCCCCGCGGCGGCCGTGCTGCTGACCTGATCATCCGGGACTTCCGGGCCCTGGCTGGAACTCGGCGATGGACCGGCCGCAGGGCCTGTGAAGAATTTCCTCTGGCTGGCCAGGCGGCTTTCGAGCACGCCTCGGAGCCTGCCCCTGGCCTGCCCGGCACGCTCCTCATGGCTTTTCTCGGGCGGGTTCCTAAAGCTCACGATTGGTGGCCTCTCCAGAAAGATCCGAGCAGGCTGCCCGGCATCCATGCCTCGAGGTGCTTTGGCGCAGCGGCCAACCGGCCGCGGCACATGCGACGGGATTCGAGGCGCTCAGAATGGCAGAGCGGTCGGAAGCTGCATGGTCTGGTCACTTCCTGTGTCGACGAACCCACTGCTGCATAGTCTGGTCACTTCCTGTTTCGACGAACCCGCTAAGGAAGCCTATAACGCGGATTGGTGGCTGTCAAAAGAGATGGCCGCGGGTCCGTACGTGGTCGCCGCGAGCTGGCCGAGGCGCGAGGATGACTGCCCGCAGCTATGGGAGATGGTCTGCTGGCTCAGACCCGGGTCATCACAAGCGAGGCGTTCTGACCGCCGAAGCCGAAGCTGTTGGAGATCGCCGTGCAGAGCGGGATCTCCCGGGCGGTATTGGGAACATAATCGAGATCGCACGCGGGGTCGGGTGTGGCTAGGTTGATCGTCGGCGGGACAGCTCCGCGCTCCAGTGAGAGAGCCGTCGCGGCTGCCTCAATGGCTCCAGAAGCCCCGATCAAATGGCCGATCATCGACTTCTGCGAGCTCATCGGAATCGATCGGGCACGGTCCCCGAAGACACGCTTGACCGCGACGGTCTCCATCAGGTCGTTGAGCTTGGTACTCGTGCCGTGGGCATTGATGTAGTCGACTTTGGCGGGATCAATGCGCGCTTCGCGCAGGGCCGCAGTCATCGACAGCGCAGCTCCTTTGCCCTCGGGCTCGGGTCGAGTGATGCCAAAGGCGTCGAAGGAGGAACCGTAACCGGTAATCTCGGCGTAGATGCGCGCGCCCCTCCGCCGGGCGCGGCGGTAACCCTCCAGGACCAAGACCGCCGCTCCCTCGCCCAGAACGAATCCATCACGCTCGGCGTCGAAGGGGCGGGAAACTTCCGATGGCGGCCGGACCGAGCAACTGACGGCCTTCATGGCCGAATAGGCCACAAGAAGCTGCGGATCAAGCCGGCTATCGCAGCCGCCAGCCAGCATGATGTCGGCATCACCCCGGGCGATCAATCGGAACGCCTCTCCGACCGCCTGAGTTCCCGCTGCGCAGGCCGTGACGATCGTATTATTCGGCCCCATCGCGTGGTGCAGAATCGAGATGTGGGCCGCGGCCATGTTAGGCAGGTGCTGCAAAAGCCAGAGCGGAAAAATCGACTCCGATCGCGCCTGGGTGAATCGGGCCATATCGAAACTGCCGTCAGGGTCGACACTGCGGAGAATCGGTGGTACCAGCTCACCGACGTCGACCGGTGTGATACCCGTCCCCATGCACACCCCGAAGCGCCCAGGGTCAAGCTGATCGGGACAGATCCCAGCATCCTCGACCGCCATCGCCGAGGCACCGACTGCGAACCGCACGGCGCGGCTCATCAGCTTCACGTTCTTGCGGTGCTCTCCCAGGTATGGCAGAACGTCGAAGTCCCGGACCTCACCGGCTATCCTGATGGGCATTCCGGTCGCATCGAAACTTTCGATGAAACCGACACCGGAACGCCCTTCTAGGATCGCCTCGCAGAATTCGCGGCGGCCAATCCCGTTAGGCGCAACCACACCAATTCCGGTCACGACGACGCGGCGCATGTTCCTCCCCCACCCTCATTCGCGGTCTGATCTGGAGTGCTGTGTGGGATTCCCGAGCTTCGATACTGCTTTCGCTCTTCCCCGTCGTTACACTGGGCTAAAGATGTCTTCAGAGTAATATCGTCCATGACTGCCGGGCTTGGATGCCCGTCCTTCCGAACCCGCACCTTTCGCTGCGCATCCTCCCTGCAGTCGATCAGGTACGGCCTCCCAGACACCAGTTTCCCTGGCTCACGGAGATCCAAACCCTCTTGGCTTGCCCCTGCAGCATAACTTACCATGCCTTACAGACACCTGCAAATCGATTGAGGAATCTGGGAAGAATAACCGGTATTGGCAAGACACAAGAACAATGCTGTGAGAGAACCAGGGGCACCTGGCGAGATTTTACCGGCTAGCATTGGCATCCTATTTCGGAACGGTCTTCCGGGAGGCCGGTGGTTCTTCTGAATACAATGACATCGTTTCGGCGAAATGATGCTGTCTTGGCCATTCATTCCGCCTGTCGCCAGCCCGTGATGGCTGAATGGCGAGTGTTCGACAGTTTCGCGTGATTTAAGAAAGGGTGAAGCATGCCACTTGAGCTTGCGGCGCGGGCGGGACTGATCGAGCCCTCAGCGACGATGGCGATGGCGGCGGAGGCGAGGCGGCTGAAGTCGACCGGCCAGGAGATCCTCGATTTCGCTTTAGGCGAGCCCGATTTTGTGACTCCGGGAAACGTTCTGGAAGCCGCGATGGCGGCAATGAAAGCCGGTAAGACGCATTACACCCCGCCTGCCGGAATTCCCGAACTGCGCCAGGCAGTGGCTGACCATTACACGCGCCACATGGGGCTGGCCGCTGACGCTCCGGAAGTGGTGATCTCAAACGGAGCCAAGCACTCGATCCACAACGCCCTCATGGCCGTGTGCGGGCCCGGCGACGAAGTCATCATTCCAGCTCCTTACTGGGTAAGCTATTCCGATCTGGTCAAGCTCTCAGGCGCATCGCCCGTGGTGATTTCGACCTCCGAGGCCTCGGGGTTCAAGCTTTCACCCGATCAGTTCCTCTCCGCCGTCACGCACCGCACGAAGCTCCTCATGATCAATAGCCCGTCGAACCCGACAGGAGCCGTCTACGACCGATCCGAGCTCGAGGCCTTAGCCGATGCCATTCTCACGACCAAGGTCGGAGTGCTCACCGACGAGATCTACGAGTATCTGACCTACGGCAACCACCAGCCCACGTGCTTTGCAAGCTTGCGCCCCGGCTTGCGGGACCGGACGATCACGATTTCGGGCGTTAGCAAGAGCTACGCCATGACGGGCTGGAGAATTGGCTGGGCCGTGGCGCCACTTTCTGTCTCGAAGTTCATGGGCGATCTCCAAAGCCAGGAAACGAGCAACCCATGCTCGATCAGCCAGTGGGCCGCACTCGAAGCGATTACCGGCCCGCAAGACTCGGTGGCGGCCATGCAAGCGGAGTTTTCCCGCCGTCGCGATTATGTGGTCAAACGCGTCAAGGATCTTCCAGAAGTCACCTGCTTACCTCCGGAGGGAGCCTTCTACGCGTTCTTGAATGTCGCAAAGCACTTTGGACGGACGCTCGGTGGTCGCCCCGTGGTCGACTCGACCTCGTTTTGCATGGCGGCCTTGAGCTCGGCCCGGGTCGCTCTCGTGATGGGCTCCGCCTTTGGCGCTGAGGGTTATGTCCGGATGTCGTTCGCGTCCGATCATGCGACCATCGAAAAGGGGTTCGATGCCCTGTCTCGATTCCTGGCAAGTTGAAATCGAAAAGGGGTTCGATGCCCTGTCTCGATTCCTGGCAAGTTGAAGTCGAAGCGGAAAAACGCCGATTCCTAAGAACTGGCGAATTCGGCGACTAGATCGCGCTTGTGAGCCGTGGCGACATCGGCTAAGGTGAGCGTCCCTTCGTGAATCCATCTCGCGTTTGCTCAGATGTTCAGGATCTCTGCCCGCGATTTCGAACCGGGACGAGGGGGCTTTTGAGTGCGGCCGCGCCAGGCAAGCACGGCAGTGCACGCTCTCCGTCACGAGAGGATCCGGCCATGAAGATTGCGCTTCGCTTGCTGCTGGCGATGCTGGCAATCCTGGCCCTAGCCGGTTGTCGGACGGTGGGAACCGGTTCGATCGCACAACGCCGACCGCCGGATCTCCGGCCTCGCCCTACCTTTGACCTCGATACCTTCGTGGCCGAACACAACGAGAACGCGGGGCGAATCCAGAGCTTGAGAGCCAAGCCGGCGATCACGGCGACGATGGGCCCCCCGAATCACGCCCGGAGTCATCGGGTGGACGGCCGGTTGGCTTTGAATCGGCCCCGCAGCTTCGAGCTGCAGCTCTATCGCCTGGGGACCAATTACGCCGACATCGGCTCGAACGACGAGAAGTTCTGGTTCTGGGTCCAGAACGAGAACGACCGATCGGTTTATTACTGCAACCATGACGATCTTGGGTCCACGACGCTGGGCGTGGCGTATCAGCCGGAGTGGATCGTCGAGGCCATGGGACTCAAGCCGATCACGGCCGATGAAGCCGCCCAGGTCGAGATCCGTCCGGGCCCTCAGCCGGGAACCACTGCGCTTTCGTTCCCACCGAGTCGATCCGGTGGCCAGGACTTTCGCCGCGTGATGATTGTCTCGGACCAAACCCACAAGGTGCGTGAGTTCCGCGTCGTCTCGGCCGATGGGAGAACGTTGCTTGCTCAGGCAACCATCAAGAAACACGCGAACTTTCCAGCGATGGATAGGGACTCGGGCGAGCCGCCAAAGTCGGACGGCCCCGGGGTGACCTGCTCGCTGCCCGAGAACGTCGTGCTCGAGTGGAAGCAGGAACAGTTGTCGCTCGACGTGGTGCTGGAGAACGTCGAGGTGAACCACACCTTCAAAGTGGCCGATCGAAGAGTCATCTTCGTAGAACCGACGCCCCCGGGCTGCGCTCGAGTCAACCTCGCCGAGGTCGCCAGGCAAAAAGAAACGCAAGGGACGACGGCCGTTCGCGAGTCGATACCCGTTCCGGAGTCATCAAGCCCCGCTCGCTCCATTCCCCCGCTCCAGATCCGCACCAGCCAGACATCGGCTCGTTCACCTCGCCGCTCCGCGGATCAGGCGGCTCCCGCCAGCGTGATGCTGCTGCCGGTCATCGACCTGGACGTCGTGAGTGCTCCGATTCCCAGGCCCCCGGGGACGGGCGTGGAAGCCGCGGCAAACCTGGCGACGACGCCGGGCAATTTCCTGGAGCGCTGAGCTGCCCACGAACCTCCGGCCTGCTGCTGAGCTCACATCGCGGTACGGTGTTCTGCCGTGTTCTTGAGCCGTTTCCTGGCCTTCGACAGAATCGGCCCGACGGAAGCCTCGGGAATGCCAAGCCGCTTGCCGATCTCTCGATAATTCATGAACTTGAGGTGATAGAGACGGACAACTTCGGCCTCTCGCTCGGGAAGCTCCTCGAGCATCCGCTCGACTTCCTCGGCCGTCGCAATCGACTCAACCTCGTCCGAGGCGTCGTTCACGTTGAGACGGTGAGCGCTTGCGTGGCCAAGCTCGGCCTCGCGCTGACGCTTGATCATTTCCCTGACGCAGACGCGGCGGGCGATCACGGTCAAGTAGGTCGGCAACGAGCTTGTGGCCTTGTACCTGCGGAGCACGTCATAGTCGTCATCCACGACCCGCAACAGGATCTCGGCGGCAATATCTTCCATGTCAGCCTGGGAGACGACACGGCTGCGCGCGTGCGCCACGTGCTGGATCACGTGGTAGATCAGCCCCAGATAGCGGTCCACGAAGTCATTCCAAGCCCCGGGCTCTCTCCCCAGACACCGGT
This sequence comes from Isosphaeraceae bacterium, assembly GCA_052146555.1. Classification (GTDB taxonomy): domain Bacteria; phylum Planctomycetota; class Planctomycetia; order Isosphaerales; family Isosphaeraceae; genus Aquisphaera. The sequence continues at coordinate 2,582 of JBKQMU010000014.1, read as the reverse complement.
CGATGAGTTTCCGGTCAATCTCGCTCAGGGGCACGGCGCTGCCTCCTCTTCGGGAGAGGTCTCATCCGAGCGTAGGAATGATATCGATTAGAAAGATGGCCACGGATTTGCCATAATTATACCAGAGCGGATTCGTTAAGCAATCTACAGGGATCAGGCCTTTCACCGGCGAAACAGGCTTCATTCGAAAATTTGGTAGGATCGGCAGATCTGCGTGGCCCATCGCGATCGTATCGATTGACATTGCCGTTCCTGTCCAATCGTCTTGGGTGTACAATCGCCCCAGTGCGGTAGCCGATAGGATCTCTGTCCTTACGTCGCAACGGGCGTCTTCGGGTCGGCTCGATTTTCCTTGCCGGCGTTTCTCGCCGACGGGACTGGGCGGGTCGACTCTCGCAAGACAAGCCGCGAAGAATACGCGAGGGATTTGGATTCGTTCCGCGGACCTCCCTGGTCACTTACATTCCACTGCCCTTGGGGATCTCGGCGGTCGGTTGGTTCCTCAAGGAGGGTTGGCCTTGAACACGTCTAGTGCCATTCCGAAAATTCTCATTGCCGACGACAACGCGCAGAATGTCGAGTTGTTGGAAGCATACCTGAGTGACTTCGATTGCGACATCCGCACCGCCCACGATGGTGAGGAAACGCTTCAGGTGGTTGACGATTTTCAGCCTGACCTGCTGCTTCTGGACATCATGATGCCGCGGCTCTCGGGCTTTGAGGTCTGCCGCAAGCTTCGCTCCAACCCAGCGACAAAGGACCTGCTGATCCTCATGGTCACGGCATTGAACGAGGCGTCCGATTTCGAGCGTGGGGTTCAGGCGGGCACGGACGACTTCCTGACCAAGCCAGTCAACAAGATCGAGCTTTTGTGCCGGATTCGCAGCTTGCTGCGGGTTCGTCATCTCAAGAACCAGCTTGAGCGGACGCTCGCCTATCTCGCCGAGTTCGAGGCCGCCAGCCGGGCCTCGGCCTCGTCGGGCAATCCGTGAACCCGGCCAGCTCGAGCTCTCCCTCCAGGCCCGCGGTCGTCGTCCTCAAACCCAGGCGCGCACGGCCTTTCTTCGCGCGCGAGCCCTGGGTCTATTCACACTCGGTGGCCCGAGTCGAAGGATCTCCTGGGCCGGGTGACGAGGTGGTCGTCGCGACCCATGACGGCACTTTTATCGCTCGCGGTCTCTATAACCCGGCCAGCACGGTCACCGTCCGACTGTACCGCTGGGAAGACGCCCCGCTCGACGCCGATTTCTGGGAAGACCGGGTCTCAAGTGCCCTTCGGCTACGAAGCGAGATCCTCAATCTCGACGCCGAGCACACCGCGTACCGACTCGTCTTCAGCGAGGCCGACGGACTTTCAGGGCTCTCATCACCTCGGGTCGCCTCCAAGGAGAAATTGCTTCCCAGAGGCTAACGCCCTCTTCGCCGTGATCCAGGGACCACCTGGTCCTCCCGCCGACTCGAATCGCGGACACCACTACAGGCCGGCGGACGTCGGGGCAGCCGTGCTTTCAGATCACGGGCGAGGCAACGTGCCATTCCCGCCTCAGTCGCTCGAGCTCGTGCTATCCGGGTGACCAGGCTGCCGCCTTTCCTGGACAATCGTGTGAATTTCCTTTGTGATCGCGTGAATGGGGCGTGTGAGGTCCGTGTTCAGTTGTAGCTCTGTCTCCGCCGTATGGAAGTCATGATCGGCCTTCCCCTGTTGGAACGCAGCCTGCCGGTTCTGTCCGATCATGACGAACGTCGAAAGAAAGATCGCTTCGAGCGACACAAGGAACGTCAAGAACTGGAAGGGGTAGCGGTCCTTGCCGAACAAGCCGGTCGCCACCCACAGCGCAAAGATTGCAAGGTGCACCCAGACAAAGGCCATCGAGCCGGCAAACGTTGTTATTCGGTCAGCCAGGTGCAGCTGCCAGTCGTGAGACCGCTTCTCCAACTGGTACAGGACCACTGGTGAGTGTTGCTGGTCGTGCGGGGTATAGCTCGACCGGGGTTCGTTGATTCCGGTCACAGTTGTGGACATTTGACAGGGCCTCCGTGGTCGATGGGTTCAGCGACAATCTTGCTCGCTGCCAAACGTCGAGTCACGCACTCACTTGGCTCATCGGCGTGTTCAGGAGTATTCCGAAATACCTGCTTCGTACGAGCAGCCAACGAGGACCTGCCGAAGAGTCGGGCACGAACCCTTTGGACTGGATGCCATGCTCAGGGATATTGCGGTGAACTTGCACGACCGCCGGGACCAGCCAGATGGGCCTCCGGATTCAATGAACGCGAGGGTTTGTTCTTTGCGCTTTGAGTCGGTTCGTCGAGCAGAGAGCTGAGTACCAGGGCAGCAGACTCATCGGATGACTCGAGGAAGTGGCCGTAGACGTTGAGCGTCGTGGACGCGTTCGCATGGCCCAGGCGGCCCGCGACCGTGTTCACGGGTACACCGGCGGCGAGCAGGCGGGTAGCGGCAAAGTGGCGCAGGTCGTGCAGCCTCACCCCTGAGACATCGACCTCGTTGCAGAGATGGATGAAGGCATGGGTGACCCGGTTCGGGCGCCAGGGAACGCTGCCATCTGGGGAATCAGAGAATA
>JBKQMU010000013.1:0-39844 GCA_052146555.1 Isosphaeraceae bacterium | reverse complement strand
GCGATCGGTCGGGTTTCCGCAGGCATGCTTGGTCCCTACAGCGATCCGGCATCGACCTCGTGAAAGGAATCTGATGGCGCTCTTTTACACATTAGAAGAAGCAGCAAGCCTGCTCGGAACGAGCACTCATGAACTGCGGAACCGCATTCAGTCCAAGCAGGTGCACGCGCTTCTGATCGGAGGTAGCTGGCGGCTGCGGATCGCGGATGTCCACGGTCTGATGAAGTCAGGACATTCCGAGATCTCAGAGCAGGTCCCGGCGCCTCACGCGGTGCGCTCCGAACCGAGGCGCATCGCCCTCTCTGCCCCGGAGTCAGTGCCGCCGGCTTCCATCCCGGAGTCGATGTCGCCAGCTTCCCTCCCCGAGTCCATGCCGATACCTTCCTCTCTGGAATCATCGCTGCGAGCTTCCGCTCTGGAGTCGGTGCCGCCAGCGTCCCTCGCGGACTCAGCGTCGCCGGCTTCCCTCCCGGAGTCGGTGCCGCCGGCCTCCCTCGCGGACTCAGCGTCGCCGGCTTCCCTCCCCGAAGCAGTGACAGAAGCGCTCACCCCGGAATCGCTGGAAGAAATTTTCATCTCGGAATCGCCCTCGCAACCTTCCCCCGAGATCTCGGCAGAGCCTCCGCCCTACGAGGCGCCTTCCGGACCGGTTGCCTCCCCGTCGGTTGAATCGCTTCGCGAATCGCTGAACCGGGTGCTTCAGCTCGCACGCAGCCAGGGCATGCTCGTGGAAGGAGTATTTGTCGAGCCTGGTTCTGGTACTCATTTGCGTCCTGAGGAGCCGACCGGGAACCTCAGCCACAACGGAAGCGATGATGGGTCCGATCTTTCGGGGCCCAGTCGCCTGGAGGAACTCCTCAATCTGGCTCTGGAGTCTGATCACGACGAAGAGAGCGAAGCCGAGGTGAGCAACGCGGGCTCGCCTACCGAGCCATCATCGGCCCAGGCGCTGAACCTCGAAGAATCGAAAAACGACCCTAACCGAGGGGCTCCGGAAGCGCACCCACCACTTGAGTCGAAGTCCGCCCCGATCACCGGAAAACACCCGGAAGCCGCGGTCTTCGAGGGCCGACCTCGGGAAACGACGGCGGCAGCCAAGAACGTGGTAAGCCCACTGGGGCTTCCCAAGGCGAAGGGTTCCAGAATCGGTCAGGGCGGGTTCTTTCCGGTCGAGTGTCCCAGTTGTCAGGCACTCGGTCAGGTCCCACCGAACCGGATGGATCAACAGCTTAAGTGCGCCGAGTGCGGCACCAAGTTTTACCTGGATCTCATCACCAACGAGACGATCATCGGCGAAAAGGTAACGGTGAAGGTCGCGGAGCCCGTCGCCGACAAGAAGCCCGTGGACTCCAAGGGGATGGACGCCATCGACGCGATGACGAGCCTTACCCAGAAGACCCGGATCCGCCTCGCCGTGATGGCCCTCGCCACGATTGGGCTGGCGATTGGCCTTTATTACTTCTGGCCGCGGGTGGGGAACACGCCCGGCGATCGGACGTTCGAGGTACTTCAAGCCCTGACCCACAACTCGCCGGGGCGAGTGGCGGCGATCGCGGTGCCGAGCTCCAGAGGGGACGTCGAGGCCTGGTTCAAGAAAGCACGTCCCAAGGACTGGCCTGAAGTTCTGCCGGAAGTGCCGGTTGAAATCAATGTGATTTCAAAGAGACAGGCGCGGGCTTCAACGTCGATCGACTTCCCGCCGTCGGTTGCGATCATACCCGGCTCTCAGCAGGAGGATCACTCAGGGAGCGGGAAGGGGCCCCCGGCTCGTTCCGAGTTTGGCCGCAAGAAATCCATTGGCCCTCGTGGCTTGAGTCTCTTGCTGGCCTGGCGGTACGAGAATGGCCAGTGGCTTTTCGATGCTACCGAGAGCCTGAAGAAAACCTACCCGCCAAGGTGATCGAGTGCAGCAAGCCTGGCGACATTCGGCCAGGTCGAACGGATCGAACCTCAGGAAACCATGGAAAGAGACCGGGCCTGACTGAGCATCTTGATCGTTTCGATGATCGCCTCCTTCGAGACCGGTCGTTCGATGATGCCATCAAGTCCAATGGAATCGAGCCTCATGAGCTCACTTTCTTCGCTCACGCTGGCGATGCCGACGAACCTCATCTCCGCCGCAACCTGGGTTCTCAGCACGTTGTAGAGTTGCTCCTCTTCGGGGCCGTCGATCGAGACGACGATGATATCGAATCGGGCTCGGCGCAAAAGAAGCTGCGCGGCGACGCGATCCTGGACGATCTTGAACTGGCACTTGAGGGATTCCGAAGAGAGCGCCTCCTGGATCATCTCGATGGTCGCCGGATCGTCCTCGAGCACGAGGATGAGGACCTCCTCGGAGCGACGTTCCACCAGGCCAGCCAGCTCCAGTCCGCGCGCCAGGTAGGCAGCGTCCTCAAGATTGACCTCGAACTCGCGGGCGATCGCGGCCAAATCGCGGCGGCCGTCGAGGGACGCGTGAAGCTTGACAGCCAGCGGTGAGAGACCTGCTCGATCGGGGTTGGATCCACCGAAGGTGGAACGGTGGTAGACCAGATTCGCCCAGGTGCTGGGGTCGCTGATCGGGTCGCACCTTCGGACGCCTTCGACCGTAAGCGCAGGAAGACTCACGTTCAGCGGAAAGGCTTGGAAGATGGGCGGCAGCTCGCCTCCGGCGAAGAATGCGAAGGGGCCCGGGCCGGCCGTCATGGCCCGGTACGTGAGCACCGAGGCCTGGAAGCGGAGCAGTGCGCGCAGTCTCCTGGGGTCCGCCAGACTCTTCTCGAGCAGACGCACAAGACCAGAGACCTGGGAATCTTCGCGCTCGGCCAGCGAGACGAGCAGAAGCGGCCCGAGATCGGCCAGGTCTTTGGGCAACAGACCCGCGAACTCGGTGGCCGAGGCGGTCGGAGAGAAGACCGCCTGAAGGCGACCTGAGGAGATAGCGAAGCAAACGCGGTCCTTCTCGACCTCGACTACCAGCCGTCCGCTGCATTGATCTCTGTTGAGGAAGCGAAGGATCGAGCGCAGCGGGAAGACCGCGGTCGTGCCCTGAAGGACCGGCTCGAACTCGCTGTCGACGGCCTCCGGCATCGACGATCCGCTTCGCTGCGCCTGGACAACTTGGAGGCCGGTCTGCAGGGCGCTGGCCACTCCTGCACGCAAGAGCTCAGCGGTAAATGGTTTGGGTATCTGATCGATGACATTCGGGAAATCGGCATATTGAACGAAGGCTTTATTTCGCATGGCCGAGCAGATGACCACCGGAATCTTCGCCGTTGCGTCCGATTCGAGCAGCTTGCGACAGAGTTGATCACCCGTTGTTCCGGGCAATTGATGATCGAGAAGAATCAGATCAGGTTGCGAGGTCTGGGCGAGGTCCAGCCCACGCTCGGCACTGGATGCAAGAAGGACGCGATAGCCTGCCTGCGAGAGATAACCCTCAACCACCTTGCGCACCGTCTGGTTATCGTCGATGAAGAGGATTAATGCTGAACTCATCATGGCTCCAATTCTTAATTTTATTAGGGGAACCTGGATGTCCGGTTTCCTCAGCCAGCCACGCTGATCAGGGGTGCGATGGCCTCGGCGAGTTTTTCCATGCCGACAGGTTTGGGAAGGACCGCTCTGGCACCGAGCCGCAGAACGCTCTGGCGGGTCTTCTCGTCGAAGCGGGCGCTGGAGACGATGACGGGCGTCGTTGCGAGCTTAGGATCTTTTTCCAGATCGGCCAGGAGCTGGAAGCCATCCTTCCGGGGCATGTCCAGGTCCGTGATGACAAGGCGATAGGCGCGTTCCTTCATGAATTTCAGGGCCTCGACTCCGTCTCCGGCCTCGTCCACTTCGAGCCCCAGTGCCGTCAGGTAGTTGACCAGCGTGCGACGGACGCTGATTGAATCATCCACCACCAGGACCGCGGCCGTACGGCCAAGGCTTTGTATTGGCAAGCGATTCTGGTAGGTGGCGAGCCTGCTGGGATCAAGCAAGAGGACCAGCTCGCCGTCGGCGGCCAGGCTGGTTCCGGAAACGACCGGGTGATCGGCAAGAAGCGGATTGAGAGGTCTGGCCACCAGTTCGCGGGGACCCTCGATCTTGTCAATCAAGAGCTCACGGACTTCCCGCCCGATCAGGACCGGTAGCCCAACGGGCACCACGCCCAGGGGACGGGCCGGATAGCCGAGGACGCCGCGGGCACAGAGTGGTTCTGTCTGTCCCCTCGCGCTGATCGCGGCGGGCTCGCCCTCGGGAGCGGCCTCGTCGCGGTCGACGGACTTCAGCGGTAGCGCGAAGTGCTGGCCATCAACTGAAACGACCATGGCCTGCTCCAGCGAGATCCGCGCAGGCAGCCGCACCGTCACGCTTGTGCCCCGCCCCGGCTCCGACTGCAGCCGCACGGTCCCCTGGAGCCGGCTGACTTCACTGGAGACGATATCCATGCCGACGCCGCGCCCCGAGAGGGCATCGGCTCCGGCTCGCGTGGAGAAGCCGGACCGGAAGACAAACTCTCTCAACCGTTCGACGTCGGGCTTTTCGTTGCCGTGCAGCAGACCTAGATCGCGGGCTCTTCGTTCGATGGTCGCGTAGTCCAGTCCCCGGCCATCGTCCCGGACGGTGAAGGTCAGCGTATCCTCGTCCTGAACGGCCGAGATCTTTACCGTCCCTTCGGAGTCCTTGCCCGCCGCGGTTCGATCGGCGGGCTGCTCGATGCCATGTCCAAGGGCATTCCTGACGATGTGCAAAAGCGGCTCGAAGACCTTGTCCTGCACGAGACGATCGAGTAAGGCATCTTCTCCCTCAAGCACAACCTGGACCTGCTTGCCTTCAATCTTGGCCGCGGCGCGGGCCACGCGCGCCAGCCGCTGCAGCAGGGGCCGGATCGGCACGACGCGAATCTCGTGGAGCAAATCCCAGAGATGGCGTGTTAGCCTGGCCGCGATGTCCGCGTCGTCGGCCATCGGCACCGCGACCCCCCGAAGGTTCTCGGCGAGGATCAGCAAGTCATCTCCCTGCTCGGAGAGGTGACGCACGACGCCCAGGAATTCCTGATCGCGATCCGCGGAATCGGCAGCCTGATCTGGTGGCTGAGCTTCCTCGATCGACTTGCCGGCGTGCAGCTCGCAGAGCTGATCGATGCTGCCCGCCAGGCGGTTGCGACTGCTCCGAACCGTCGAGGCAAAGTCCTTCACGCGGGTCGATAGACTCGAGCGGGGGCCGTTGAGAACCAGCAGCTCGGCAACCAGGTCCATGAGCTCGCCGAGCCGGGCGATGGGAACGCGGACCGTCTCGTCCACGTCGCTGACAACGGCATCTCCCAAGAGCACGCTGGACGATGGGCTTGCCGCTGCGACCGAGGAAACGGCATCGTCGGCCACAGCATCGGCGTGGTCTACAGTCGCGTCCGGGTCGCCCGGCACCGAATCGGTGAGATGCACGATGACATGTTCGAGCTGCAAGAGCAGATCGTGGGCACCCAGCAGCAATTCCGAATTTACCGGGCCGGTTGTGCCGATTGCGTCCTGATTGAGATCTTCAAGCCGATGCACGAACTCGGCGAGCTGACCGAGGCCAACCGCGCCCGCCGCCCCCTTGAGTGTGTGCAGGCATCTGCCCAGCTCGCGCAGTGTGCTGGGCGTCTGCTCGCCGCGTTCGAGCTCGGGCAAGAGGCTCCCGATTCTCTCGGTCAGGTTCTCGGAGTCCTCCCTGAAGGCGAGCCGGGTCGCAGGATCTGCCAGGGGACCGGAAAACTTCTCCTTCGGTCCCGAAACCGGCGCTGGTCTTGCTTCGACTGGTGCAGCAGGCTGCGGCTCTCGTGGTAGATCGGTCTGGGATGGGCGCGACTGCGGAGCCGGCGACGGAGGCGTGGTTATCACGGGTCCGACCGGCCGTTGTGAGCTCACCCCATCGCTCTTGTTCTCGACGGGCTGCTTCAAGAGGACCTTCAGCAACTGAGCCGAGCTGATTGCCGGAGGAATTTCCTCATCGTCGATCTCGAAGAGGGGCCTCGACCCGGCGGGACTCTTGCGAGCCGGAGACGTGCTGACCCCAAGCAGTCCCAGCAAGCGTGGAAGGTCGATGGCCGGCGGAGCGTCGAGATCTCCGACATCAGCCTGCGCCGGCCTGCCGACATGCGCGCCGGCCAGCGGCCGGAGCAGATCGAGGTAACGCCCCCAGAGCCGATCCGATTCCCGCACGACCCAGGCCATGTCGAACGAGGATTCCGGACTCAGCAGCTCGCCGGCCATACGCCCTAGCCCCTCGGCCGACAGCGCAATGATGCTCGCCGACTCTTGCGGCTGATCGGGGGCGAGAATCTCGGCAATGTCGCAGAGCAAGAGTACGCGACGCAGGGGGCCGCTGAGCGCCAAGATGCCCTTGAGCTCGGCCATCGCCTGGACCTCGATGAGCTCAACACGGAGGCTACCAAGGCAAGCCAGGGGATTGGCCACCTGAAGGCGACGACTTTGCTCTTGAAGCTTCTTCGCGATGGAGACGAGGAACATGAATTTCCCGGGTGAGTGACGCCGGCCTATTCCGTCGCGAGCGGTGATTCACGGTTCAAGAGAGGCCTGCCATGATTGCTCGATGCCGCCTCCTCGATCGAAGTGGCGCTTCGGTGCACGCGTCCGCCGACGCCCTCAAAGCGACGATTGAGGGAGACGACGTACTCTCGGGCTCGCTGGATCTCTCTTAAAGACGACTGGGTTGCGCCCCTGATCCGCTGGAAGAGAAGGCTGGTTTCCTCCATCGCGGTGGCCTGCTCGGCGGCCTGGGCCAAAATGCTCTCCAGGGAACGGTTGGAGTTGGTCGCGCAGGTGGATATCTGGTCCAGAGCCGACGTGATCTCGCGCACGTGACTTGTCTGCCGCTCGACGACGCCCTGCTGCTCCTCGACGGCTCGCATGCTTTCCATGGTCTCGGCCTGGATGACCTCGGCAACGGCCCCGATCTCGCGCGTCGCATCGGACGTTCGTTCGGCGAGCTTGCGAATTTCATCGGCCACCAGCGCGAACTCGCGGCCGTGCTCGCCGGCCCGGACCGACGCGATTGTGGCGTTCAGCGCCAGCGTATCGGTCCGCTGCGAGATCGTGGTGATCGTATCGACAATAGCGGCGATCTCGGCCGAGCGGTCGAAGTGGCGGCGGATTTTCCGCCCGTTGGCCTCGACCAGCAATCGAAGCTGGGCCATGGCCCGACGAAACTCGTCGACCTTGGTCGAACCCCCCTTTGCAAGTTGCCCCACCTCGCCCAGGCTGGAAAAGGCGGAATCCGAGTCCTGGATGATGTGGTCGATCTGCGTGGCCAGCGCCGCTAAGACCGATGATAGCTGAGCGATGCCCTCGATCTGGTCGGAAACCGCATCGTAGGAATGATCGATGGACTCGGTCAATTCCTGGGACGCCACGCCTAGAAACGAAGTGATCAGCGACATGTCTTCGGACCGCCCTGCCTCTTTCGACCAGTTCGGCGGCCTGGACGGGACGCTCTCTTCCCGAGGGGCAAGACTTGCCAGCACCCAGCCTCCGAGTGAGCCGACAATCAAGGCGGCGACGACTCCGAGAGCCCCTCCGGTTCCCCAGCCAAGCAGGAGTGTCGAAGCGATGGCTAGCCCGGCGCCGCAGGCGCTAAAGAGGCCGCAGACCAAGCAGGTTGTGCGAGTCGTGACACTCATGAGGCCTCTCAGCCTTCAGGGGTTTTCGTGTCGGAAGTTCGAGAAAGCGGAGCGGTCGTCTCCACTGCTTCCGCTGGCTTCGATCAGTCTGCGAGACTGAGCAGGTTCCATCAGACGCTCTCGGTCGGGGCACGCCCTTCGACGGCCGGCCGAGGATAATACCCGAGGTTGACAAGCTTTCTCAGTTCCTGCCAGGTTGCTTCCGGGTCGACGCTCACAAGATCAGGGTTCTCTCGATCGACGCTCGGGGGCTCGAGCGACGGCGCCTGAACCGAACCGGCTGGGGAATCCTCATGCACGTGCACGCCTCCGGGGTCGACGAGGAAGCCCCACTGTCCTTTCGTCGCTCGCAAGACCAGAACTAGCTGCGTCTGCCCCGCGGGAGCCGGTTTCACGACCGGGTCGGAAAACGGCACGAAAACCGGAATCACGTCGCGGCCGAGCTTGCAGAGACCAACAAGTCGAGGTGGAGACATCGGCAACCGGATGAGTCGATCCACCTGGACCACCTGGCACACGGAATCGAGACGGACGCTGTACATCCTGCCCAGACTGCTAAAGGAACACCAGGCGGATGAGAGGGCTGGCTGCGGCGACCGGGTCATGCTGGTTCGTCTTTACGGTTGATTCACTTCTTGGAGGACGCGAAGAGAAAAGGACATCCTGGACCACGACAAGCTTAGGACGGCATCGTCATTCGTAAGATTCCGATTATAAAGGATCGTGTGCGGCCGATGTAATCTCCTTGTGAAGTTATCGAGACCATTGTCTAAAGAGTCCGGGCTCCCGAGGCTTGAGGCCTCCAGCAGAGATGCAAACTCGCTGGAGACGCATCCATATGGTTGGGGCGCGGGCCATATGGTTGGCGGGAACATTTCCCCGACGCAGTGGCAGCCGCTGGACTCGCTCGTGATCGTCATCGTTTCTTCGCGGTATTTTCGCGCAAGATCCATCGATTCCACCGCGCATGCTTACCGCGGGGCGACTAAGATCAGAACCGCCTTTTCTGTTAGATCGTTGGTACGGGCGTCGCGCGCCGACGATGCATCCTCCTTGAAAGGAACATTCATGAAGGGTCTGTTTGCAGGTTCTACTGTGGCGTTGCTCATGATCAGTGCCTCGCTGCTCTGGTCCCCGAACGCTCGGGGTGGTCAACCACCGAAAGCTGCCCAAAGCGAGGATGTCGGTCAAGCGCTGAATTCTTACGAAGAGCGGAAACTTGATCACTGCCACAAGGAGCTCGATAATGCCAAGAAAGAGCTCCATGAGTTGCTTGACCTACGCCTCATGATGCTCCATACACTTGCCGAGGAGCGGCTCAAATTGCAGATGGCGGTTGCCGGAGTTCCCAGCGGACATTCCGATGCAGCCCACTCCTGTGCGGAGCACAACGCGGTCCTGGCCAAGGAACTCTTCCAAATCCACTCTGCTCTCCAGATCGAGATTGAAGCAGAACACAAGCACATCGCTGAGCTGGGCTCTCAGATTCATTCGCTCAAGGAGCAAATTGAGAAGGCTCAACATCCGCAGAAGGTAGCGGAAACCAAGTCAGCGGCGAGTCCCCAGCCGGCCAAGACGGTAGCTCACAAGGCAGTTGTCTCTGGGAAGCCGAATGCGGCAAGCGGCGGTAACGATACTCCTTGAATAGCTACGCCGGGCCTTCGACCACACACAAGCCGCTCGCTCCCGGAATTCACTTCCGGGAGTGCGGCTTTGGGAACCAGGCACATGCAAGCTTGGCGGCTCGGTGACCAGCAGCTCGCGCCGAGCCGTTTCGGTTTCCTCACGTGAAAGACAAGCGGACCGCTGCAACCTTGACCCGAGTCATTTCGATCGTCGCTCGCCTTCCGAGAAGAGAACCAGGTCGAAGTGCCAAGACGCGGCTACACGGTGACGGCTCCGACCGCCAGGACAATCTAGGTCAGGCGGCCATCTCTCCGAGCAACTCCGCTCCCGCGCCACGTCGTCGCTTCCCGGAACGCCGCCTCGACGGGGAACGCCGATTCCTGGTGGCTGCCTGCTGGAAATCGCCCCGGGGATGGCGCACTAGCATGCCTCATGCGCACCGATAGACGCTCCGCCAGCGTCGCACGCTCACATCCAGGGCAAATCACTGAGCAATGGCAGTTTGAGAGAGCGGACTCTGACCCATCCCACACCAAGATCCATACGGTGTATGTGAGGATCGCGCACCATGGAAACCCCAGAGCGAATTGGAGAGTTTCGCATTTTGCGCGTACTGGGCCAGGGAGGCATGGGAATTGTCTACGAGGCCGAGCAGGAGTCGCTGAACCGCCGCGTCGCCCTCAAAGTCCTGCCCCGCGGGGTCCTGAGGGACCGCAATCAACTTAAACGATTCGAGATCGAATCGCGATCGGCAGCTCGTCTCCAGCACAGTAACATTGTGCCGGTTTACGGGGTAGGTGAGCATGAAGGCACGCATTATTACGTCATGCAGTTCATCGAGGGGCAAGGGCTTGACCAAGTCCTCGTCGAGCTGCGGCTAATCCGCCAGATGCGCCGGTCCGGGTCGGCCTCGCAGGATGAACAAGGGAAGGACCCAACGAACCGGTTTTCCGGCGAGAGTGCGTCGGCCGCTGCCATCGCCCTGTCGCTCTACCCCAATCCATTCACCGTCGTCGACGGTGGCACCCTCGCCGAAAGGTCCCCGGCTTCTCATTTTCCCGGCCGTCCCGAGCAATGGACGCCATTGGTGCCCATGCTCGATGCTAGCAAGCTTGACGGTATTGGTTCAAGTCAGGCCAGCGCGCTGGTTTCAGTGACTGGCGAGACGGACCGCAGATACGCCCGGTTGGTGGCGGGGATCGGAATCCAGGTGGCCGAGGCGCTCTCTCATGCCCATCATCACGGAATCATGCACCGCGACATCAAGCCCTCGAATCTGCTCTTGGATCGTGAGGGGAAGGTGTGGGTGACGGATTTCGGCCTGGCGAAGGCTATGGGATCGGTCGACCTGACAGGCACCGGAGACATTATCGGTACGGTCCGGTACATGGCGCCTGAGCGGTTTCGCGGAGCCGGCGATGACCGATCTGACATTTATTCCCTGGGATTGACGCTCTACGAGTTGCTTGCCCTGCGTCCGGCGTTTAACGAGACCGAGCATGCCAAGCTCGTGCATCTGGTGGCTAACGAGCCGCCCGTCCGTCTGCGGAAGCTCAACCGGGCGGTGCCGCTGGACCTCGAGACGATCGTGCACAAGGCCATCGCCGTCGAGCCGAATCAGCGATACCAGACAGCAGCCGCGCTGGCGGATGACCTGAACCGTTTCCGTGATGGGCGGCCGATTCTAGCCCGGCGCGTTTCCGTGGTGCAGCAGATCTGGCGGTGGTCCAAGCGGAACCCATTCTTCGCCGCCGCCCTGTTTACGGCAGTGATCTCATTGGTGACTGTGGCCGTCGGCTCCGTGGTCTATGCGATCAGCCAGGCACGAGCCAGCGAGCGAGTCGGACAGCTTTTCAACGAGTCGAGGAACCTGTCGCTTGCGCTTAAGAGATCGCTCATGGAGTCCGACCGCCGGCTGGCGGAACTCAATCTCGAACGCGGCCAAGCGGCATGCGAGAAGGGGGAGCTTGGTCTGGGCCTACTCTGGATGACCGAGAGCTGGCGACTGGCCATCAAGGCCAGCGATCAGCCTTTGCAGCAGGCGGCCCGAGGCAGCATCGCCGCCTGGCAGGGTGAGTACCCCAGGCTCCGCGCGATCTTCTCTCACGGCGGGGGTGTCAGTCCCGGTGCTGTCGCCTTCAGCCCCGATGGCCGGACCGTCGTGACCGGTAGCTACGACAATACGGCGCGACTGTGGGACACGACGACCGGCCTGCCCAAGGGTGCCCCGCTTCGTCATCAAAGCATTGTCCGGGTGGTGGCGTTCGCCCCTGACGGCAGATCCGTCCTCACCGGCGACGACGAGGGCACCATGCGCATCTGGGATGCCGGATCCGCCGCAGTGCTGCGCGAGTTCCCTCGACATAGTGGCATGATCCAGTCTGTGGTCTTCAGCTTCGATGGCAAGAGAATCCTGACCGGAAGCGCAGACCAGACAGCACGGCTGTGGGACGTGGCGACCGGGAAACCGCTGGGACCGCTTCTGGTCCACCACGGGGCCGTCGTGGCCGTTTCTCTCTCTCCCGATGCCCGGGTCGCCCTGACCGGCAGCAAGGACAAGACGGCACGGCTCTGGAACCCCGTCTCTGGAGAGCCCCTTACCGCGCCCCTGGAACATCCGGGAAGCGTCAGCGCGGTTGCCTTCAGTCCCGATGGAATGAGCATTCTGACCGGAGGCGGCAACTGGGGGCGCGTGTGGGATGCGGCCACCGGCAAGGCGCGGACCGAACCGCTTATGCATCAGGGAGGCGTCCTCGCCGTGGCCTACAGCGGCGATGGCAAGACCGTTCTGACCGGTAGTTCGGACAGCACCGCCCGGCTCTGGGACGCGGCGACGGGCGAGCCGGTCGGCTCGCCGCTACAACATGGAGATGTCGTTTCCGCGGTTGCCTTCAGTCCCGATAGCCGGATGGCCGTAACCGGCAGCCGGGACCACATGGCGCGGGTTTGGGACGCCGCAACCGGAGAGATTCTGGACCCACCGAGGCAGCATCGGGCCACGGTTCAATCTGTCGCCTTCAGTCCCGACGGCAAGACGATCGTGACCGGGAGCATGGACGGAACGGCCCGGCTCTGGAACGCTCTGACCAGACGCCCCCTGCCGCTCTTCTTGAGGCACCAAGGCGATGTGCGGTCCGTCGCCTTCAGCCCCGACGGCAAGACAGCCTTGACCGGCTGCAACGATCGGACGGTTCGACTCTGGGACGTGGCGACCGGACGGCCCAAAGGCGTCCTCCAAGTGTCCAATTCCGTTTCGGTCATTGCGTACAGTCCCGACGGCACCAAGGTGCTCGCCGCCGATGTCGACGGAACCATCAAGCTCTGGAATCCGACGACACTTCGGCCCGAGGGGTGCGTCCTCAAGCACCCCGCGCAGGTCGATTCGGCGGCGTTCAGCCCCGATGGAACGAGGGTGCTCTCCGGCGGCTGGGACGGCACCGCTCGGCTCTGGGATACCCAAAGCGGTCGACAGATCGGAGATCCCCTCAAGCATGGTGGCGGAGTCGGCGTGGTGGCTTTCAACAAGGACGGAACGATCGCGGCAACCGCAAGTTGGGACAATACGGCGCGGCTCTGGGATCTTGCCTCAGGCGCGATGCACGGTCTTCCTCTCCAGCATCGTCAACGTGTCGCGGCGGTGGCGTTTAGCCCTGATGGCGCGCTGGTGCTCACCGGCAGCTGGGACAACACGGCGCGGCTCTGGGACGTGGCCACGGGCCAGCCCGTCGGCTCGCCCATGAAGCACGATGGAGGAGTTTTGGTCGTGGCGTTCAGCCCCGATGGCCAGACGATTCTCACCGGTAGTGACGACAATTCCGCCCGGCTCTGGGACGTAATCACGGGCCAGCCTGTCGGTTCGCCCCTTAAGCATGCTGGACCGATCCAGACCGCCGCCTTCAGTCGCGACGGCCAGACCGTGCTCACCGGAAGCGCGGACAAGACGGCCCGACTCTGGGGTGCTGCCAGCGGCCAGCCTCTGGGGCCTGCCCTCGAGCACGAAGGAAGCGTCTACTCCGTGGCCTTCAGCCCTGATGGCCATGTATTCCTCACAGGAAGCGCAGACGGTGCAGCCCGCCTTTGGTCACTACCGAATCTGCCGGCTGATGAGCACAGGATCGCGGCCTGGGTTGAAGTGCTGACTGGCCTGGAACTGATCGGTGCGGATCGTATCCGCGTCATGGATGGCCAAGACTGGCTTGAGAGGCGCGCAGCACTCCGCCGCCAGGGCGGTGTTCCGAAGGTGCACACGCCGTGGCAGCTCGATCTCTCAATGCCCGGGTTTGACCCACTTGCTCGGCCTCGGGCCTGGATCAAGCGAGGGCGCTGGGCCGAGGCCGAGGCGGCGTTCGACGAGGCTGTCGCCGGCCGGCCCTTCGATGCCGCGATCTTGATCCAAAGGGCTCGATTCCTGCTGGACCGCAATCGGCCCGAAGCGGCGGAATCCGACTTCGCCAAGGCTTACGCTTTGGGATATCGTGACCCGGCTCTCGAGAGCCTGATTCTCACCAGCGATTCGCTCTTTCAGCGTGTCGTCGCGGCGTCCCCCGAAATGGCGGCAAGCCTCTATGCGATGCGCGCCAGCTCAAGACTCGAGAATCAACTCTGGTCCGATGCCGAGGCGGACCTTTCGCGAGCCTTGCAGCTTGAGCCCAAGGAACCAAAATACTGGATCGAGCGGGGCTTGCTCTATGCCCGCAGGGCAGATTCCATGCGTGCCGCCGCCGATTTCGGCCGCGCCTGCCGGCTATTACCCGACGATATGATGCTGGCTGCCCAGGAGATGATCCTCCTTGCCGATGCAGGTGAGCTCTCGCAGCTACGCCAGGGCGCGGAACATCTGATGGAACGGACCGGTCAGGCAACCTCGCCGGATGTCGCCTGCTTTCTTGCTCTGGCTCTGATTCAAAACCCCGGAAGCACGATCGACTGGGCAGCCGTCATCCGTCTGGGACGGTTGGCCGTCACCAAGAATTCCGCAAACGCCTGTTATCACCACGTACTTGCAGGCGCTCTTTTGCGCGCTGGGGAGTATAGCGAAGCTCTGGACGAGCTGGACCGTTCGGACCACGCGGCGGAAAAATGGCAGACTCGCGAGCTCAACGATGCGATGCGACCACTCGTGCTCCACAAACTCGGCAGAGATCGTGAGTCGCGGGCAGCACTCGAAGCCCTTCGCCGCCGGTCGCCCCAATCCCCGGGCACCACTCCGTTTGGTCGCTGGGCCTCGGAGTGGTGGTGGTGGTATCACTTTCGAGCCCTCCGCAGGGAAGCTGAGGCAACCGTTCTCCTGGACCCAGTCTTCCCGGCAGACCCCTTCGCCCCGTAAGTGGTCAGCCGGATTGCCGCCGCTTGCCAAGCCATGAGAAAAACTTTCCCGACGATGGAGTAACCTGCTGGGCCGTGTCGTCAACCTGCAGCAGATTCATGTGCCAGTAAGCCTGCCCCAGCGCCTGCAGGGCCAGTCCGCATGCAGGCGTGAATGCCGCGAGCCCTCTACGTTGTGCTTTCTTGCCAGCGAGCGTGTCGGAGAGAATAATGTTCGAGAATGTGTCGAAGGGTCGGACCGGACACCCGAGCCGCCGATTCAGAACCCGATCGATCAGCGGCAACCGGCCGCCTTCCCCCACGATCAGCAGGCTGTCGCAACGAGCGTCCTTGAGGCACAGGCCGATTGCCTGATGAGCGGACTCCGAGAGCGTCGAGTAAGGCTTCTTAAGCGCTTCGAGGACCGTCGGCGTGAGTAACTCTGGCGCAAGTTGACGGCGCACGGCATCGGCCTGTTGAGGCGTCAGCTTGAGCGAGTTGGCGAGGGCCGCCGTTACGGCCGCGGTCGAAGAAGAGACGGATCGGCGCAGTACCCGGGACTGGTCGACCACCGTCAGCCAGCTCTCGTCGACCCCGATATCCAGGAGGCCGACGATTCCCTGATCTGGGCCCGCGATGCCGTCGTGTCGAGCCATGTTGGCCATCGCCATGGATCGAACTTGAACGATCTCCAGCGGACACTTGAGTCGGTCGAAGGCGAGCAGGAGACCATCGAGGTATTCGACCTTCATCGCCACCAGGGCAAGCAGGGCCATTCCTAGCTCTCCCTCAGGCAACGTCTCAGTCGGAGGAAAACACTGATAGTCCCAGACGATGTCTTCCAGCGGCAAAGGAATCTGGATCCGGGCCTCGTAAGAGACCAGATCGCGTAACCTCTCGTCAGTCAGGGATGGAACTTGCGAGTACGTGATGAGCGACCAGAATTCAGGGACCGACGCCGCGATCGGTTCGGCCCTCAGATCGTTCTGCTCAGCGAAGGTACTCAGTGCGGCGTGCACCTGGTCGGACCAGCTGGCCGCCGCCTTGTCTGTCGTCGGGTAAGGTATCCTGTGAATTAAGTCGAGCTCGAGAGTACCTTGCGAATCCAAAACCAGATGTGCAATCCGCAGAGACTTGAGTCCAAGGTCAATTCCCCAGGCTCCGTCAGTCTGCTGTGTCCTGTCAAGCGTCCTCGAACCCATGTGTGTTCTCAGATTCTCGCGTGATTGCGGGCGTCGAGACCTCACTTCAAGGGCGCTCGGTTCGCCCTCATTCGACGGCGATGAAAGGGTCTGGCTCAAGGTGGGAGCGCCCTTGAATTGGACTCGTGAAATAGACCTCCAGTCAAGTGAAGTTCGGGAGAAAAGCCGGCTGTTCCGACCACGCGAGCGACAAAGCATCAAGCCACGGAAGAGAGCAACCTGGCCGAAGCTCTGACCGCAAAACCCGTGAATTCAGAAACTTCAACGGCAGCCATCGGAACCTGCCCGTCAACCGCAGCAAACCGCCACCAACAGCCCTAGGATCGGCGAGTGTGTCTTTTTGATGAAGACGCAAGAGCGTCATTGTGAGTCTGTTACAATGTCTATACGATCGCTGCAGAGTGAGTCGAAGCTGTCTCAGGTTCAAGAGCATCGCCTGTGGGTATCAGCACGCGTGGAATGCCGGATAAACCGGTCGGCTGGCTTCAGGGAAACCATGAGCTGCAGGCAGGCGGGCCGTCGACTCACTTGTAACTCGGATTCCACAAGGACCTTGCTTCAAGGAGAAGACTATTATGTCGAGGGGTGGCACCGGACTTTATGCGACGATGGCGACGCGCACTTCGGATCGGTTCCCGCAAGAGTATCTCGAGCAGACCGTCACCGATCTGAAAGTCGGTGAGCACAGCGTGGTCCCCGCAACCGCGCTTGTGGTCGACGGGAACATGAAATGCTGGCTGCGGCCGGACGTCGTCTGCGAAATCGATCGTACGGCTCTCAACACGACCACGCCATGCATCATGGTCTGGCGCGAAGACAAAGGATATGTCGTGGGGCTCCATACATGTAAAGCTTATCGCTGGCGGATCTCAAGCAATTCCGCAGTCTCCGACGGAGCCAACCTTATTCCCGTCGCAGAGGTTCGCTACTGAGGCGGCGCGTCTCGATTCAATCGGAGAGAATCGGGGGACGCACAGAACCGAATCACTCCCGCAACCTCGGGGTCGGGATGTTCGGAACGATGGCTTGGGATGGCACCACAACGCTCCAGGCCAGCGCCTGATGCTTTCACCGAATCGCATGCTTGGTTTTGGACCCTCACGGCGACTTGACGTGCGCGAACTATCAACCCTCCAGGAGTCTCTGTAAGCATCCTTCTCCGCGCGTAAAATGTGAAGAGTTGAAGCGGATGAGCCCTGATCCAGGTGGGTATCCCGAGGGGGGCCGTCTTTTGACCGACTTGATCGAAGCGAGGATAAGGAGGGAACTCCGTTTCCTCGCGTACCGCTGCTTTGCGATTACGTTTCTCTCAACTCGTCGGCCTCTCTGGAGCACTGCTCGTCGCCTGATTGAAAGTGCTCTTGGGCAGAGATCACGGTTCTCTTGACCTCGGGTGCTGTCATCTGGTCGACTCCTAATAAAGATTGGTTCAGGCCGTGAATAAGGTCGGTTCTCCGCAGGGTTTTCACACTCGCAGCGCCTCGCCATGCAACTCCTGCCCTGCTCCAGCGGTGACTTGAAAGCTCGACTTCAATCTCGTGGAGAAGCAGGAACGTGATTGACGGTTGTCAGGACCTGGTCGGACAAGAAGTTTCTGACGGTCGCTACCGCATCCTCGCCAAGCTTGGCGAAGGGAGCATGGGCCAAGTCTATCTGGCGTATGACAACCACCTCCAGACCGATGTGGTCATTAAGTTCCCGGCCCGCGGGGAGACCATTCAAGACGAGAACCATCTGCTCCAGCGGTTCGAGCGGGAAATCCGTTCCTTGGTCCGTCTCAGTCACCCCCATATCGTCAAGATCATTGACGTCGGAACCTTAAGCTCGAGTCCCTTTGTCGTCCTTCAGTATCTTTCTGGCGGGACGCTGAAAGACCGTCTTGAGTCGGGACCAAGCGGGGAGCCCCGCCCTCTCCCCCCCTCGACCCTCCACGAATGGTTACTGGACGTGGCCAAGGCCCTCGACTTCATCCATTTTCAGGGCCATATTCATCGCGACGTGAAGCCGGCGAATATTTTCTTCGACAATCACGGCTACGTTTTTCTGGGCGACTTCGGAATCATCAAGATTCTCAAGACGGACGACAGTCTGGGAAGCTGGCGGCACAATTCCCTTACCGCGCCCGGATTTCTGCTGGGCACCCCAAGCTATGTCGCGCCGGAGATCGTGATGGGCTATTCGGGAGACGGTCGATCCGACCAGTACTCCCTGGCGCTGACGGTCTACGAGATGCTGACTGGCTGCAACATCATGGCAGGTCCCACGGCCTCGGCGACCCTGGTCAATCAGACGACGCTCGATCCTCCCCTGCTGGATACACTTGTACCGGGGATCTCGCGTGACCTCTCGGAAACGATCAGGCGGGGGCTGGGGAAGGATCCGGATCTTCGCTACCCGACGTGTCTGGCTTTTGCCAAGGAAGTCCTGGATCACGTTCCCGCCACCTACACGACGTCCATGGCTGCCGCGACGCACGATTCGGTTCCGGGCCTACTCCCCTGCCCAACCTGCCGCGGCCCGGTCACGCTTGCTGGCCTAAGTCCCGGGCAGCAGGTCCGATGCGAGCGCTGCCAGAGCGTTTCGGTGCTGAACGGTGGGGACGAAGGCTTTCGTTTGCATCCCTCTGCAGGTGAGGCGACCTCGTCGTCGCCGCCCAAGCCAGTCGGTCCCTGGACCAGCGGATCGGGAGGCGTCCGGGTCGTTCCTGACATCCCGGGGGACAGGCCCTCATCGCCGGGGTCGGCTCCGAAGGCATCGAAACGGGATCCGCGAAAACACGGGGCTTTGCCTTCGAGACGTCTGGTTCTAGGCGCCCTGGCCCTGACCCTCTGTGGCAGCGCCGTCTGGCTCGCGCTTGATCGGGGCAAGTTTCTCTTCGGACTGCCTGGGATGGCCCGCTTCGGCGATGCGGACGACGCGAACTCCGGCGACGGGCAGGTCGGGGCGATCGCGACCCCTGGGCTTGGGCGCAATGCCAAGAAACCGTCCCCGCAAGACCCCTCCCGCGGCGCCGAAGCCGACGAGCAGGCGTCGCCGGAGGACGCGGTCGACACCCAGCCGATCACGATTACGGTCGCTTACGGATCGGAGAAGAAGGACTGGCTGAAGAAGGCGAAGGAGGAATTTGCCAAGACCCCTCAAGGAAAACGGTACGACATCAACCTGGAACCGATGGGCTCGAAAGAAGCGGCCGACGCAATTATCGAGGGACCGCCCAAGAGCCCTCAGATCCACGTCTGGGCTCCCGCTAGCAGCGCTTTCCTTGAGGACTTTCAGATCCGCTGGAAGCTTCGCCGCCCGGACTCCGCCGACCCCATCTACGATTACAGGTCGGTCGCGTCTACTCCCCTTGTCATCCTGATCTGGAAGAGCCGGCACGACGCATTCAGAAAGAAGTACCCCCAAGGCTTGAATTTCGATACCCTCAAACAGGCGATGTCGGAAGAGGGGGGCTGGCGAACCATCGCGGGCAAGCCGGAGTGGGGTTTGTTTTTTCGGTTTGGACATACCAAGCCCTCGCAATCCAATAGCGGGCTCATGTGCCTTTTGCTCTTGGCCTACAACCACGCCAAGAAATCGGAAGGGTTGGACGTTAGCGATGTTTCAAATCCCGATTTTTATCCCTGGCTCGAAAGCTTCGAGCGCGCGGTAAGAGGTTCAAGGGCTGACCTCGACAACAGCACAGGAAACCTTGTCAGCGAGATGATCAAAGTGGGTCCTGGACCTACTGGTTATGACGCCCTGCTTGCCTACGAAAACCTTCTGGTCGAAAGCGTGGACTTGGCCCGCAAAATCCATGGAGTCAACGGCCAGCTCGACGTGGTCTACCCTGAACCGAACATCATGAATGAGAATCCGTACTACATACTCAACACTCCCTGGAGCCATACGAAGGAAAAGAGGGGGGCCAAGGAGTTCCTCAACTTCCTGCTAACCGAGGAAATGCAGCGACTGGCACTGAAGCACGGATTTCGTCCCGGAAACTCTAAGCTGCCGATCGATTCTTCGGACAGTCCCCTTTTGAGGTTTCGGAAAAATGGACTGAAACTGGACCTCGACGAGCTGCGGATGTGCGAGTTCCCTGATGCGACTGTGCTTCAGATGCTGCTGGACCTGTATGATCACATCGAAAAACGCTCTCCCAAGTAAGAGTCCATGCCCATTGCAGCCTGGTCCGTCCACATCTGGCACGCCTCGCGCGCGCGAGAGATTCACGGGCCACGGCGCTATCGACCTCGACGCCGACTATTCCGGGCCTTCGCGCGAAGTGTCGTCATGAGTGGTCCGGTCGACTCGGGTTGCATTTCTGCCAGGCCGAAGCGCAGAATGCTACGAAAACTTCCCAGATTCGTCGCTCGAGTTTCATGCTTCCTGGATGGAAATGTGAGAGCATCGTGGTAGTTTGTGCCAGCGCGGGAGCGTCTCGGTGGCTCCGTGCCGTAGACTGGCACAATCTACCAAAACCGAACTGAAGCCGAGGTTCTTCCCTTCTCGAGGCAAGATCGGCCTGCCGTAAGCTCCCGCAGAACCGTGGTCCAGGATGTCCAGCGATCTCGCTCGACCAGGATACTTCACTGCGTTTTGAGGATCTCCAGAGCAATCGATGATCGCCGACGAGGCTGATCTACCGTATGCCGGAACGCGGGAGCACTGGCCAGGCGGCGACAGCCACGGCCGGCGTGAGAAGCAGACGCAGAAAAGGCGAGCACCGCGATCCCCGCGCTTCTCTTCGCGACGACTCCCGTGATCTTGCTTTGAGGCGAATTCGAGGCCTTATAGACCCCCCCCCGCGGATCCGAGGACTGGATTCCATGAGCGTTGGATTTGATCAACGTCGCCAAAGCGGTGAGGCACAGTTCGAAGTGGTCCAAACCGAGCCGCCCCCGTCTCTCTGGAGGCGAATCTGGATGTGGACTTCTGGCTTGTTCACGGGCCGCGCGCACACGCCAAGCGAGGAGCCGGCTGGGAGCGAAACTCCCACATCCGTCGAGGCCGGTCACAGGCAGGCTCGGGCGGATTGGTCAGAGCTCGTCCTCTTCGGCAGACCGGGCCCCAAGCTGATGTCGGCTTTCTGCCGTCAATTCGCAGCCTACCTTGAATCAGGCGTGACGCTGGTACGCGCCCTCGATAGCCTGCGCAGACAGTTTCGCGGAACAGCGCTGGGCCCCTTGATCGGTCGCCTCGGGCTCTCTGTTCGCCGGGGTTCATCGCTGACCGATGCCTTTGCCGCCGATGCCGGCTCATACGATCGCCTGTTCATCACCACGTTGCGCGCCGCCGAAGCCAGAGGCGCCGTTCCCGAGACTCTCAAGATGCTCTCCGAGCACTACACCAGCAGGCAGCGCATCATGAGGCAGGCGCGATCGGCCCTGATTTACCCCACGATCGTCCTGCTTCTTGTCCTGGCGCTGGCAGCCCTTTTGACCATCTTGGTCTTGCCGCAGCTCGTCGACATTTTGATGGATTTGATGAAGCATGCCCGCCGCGGCCATGGCATTCAACTTCCCTGGCCGACGCGCGCTTTGATGAGCTTAAGCGCCTTTGTTCGGTCCAGCGGCTGGTGGCTGATACCCGCGATGATGGTCGCCATCGTAGGAATTCCCATGCTGATTTACCGGACCGCAACCGGCAAGTCGATCCTGGACCACCTCGCCCTCAGTCTGCCAGTTCTCGGCAAGCTCTTGCGGACCCTCGATACGAGTCGGTTCGCACGGACGCTCTCGACGCTGCTGGACGCAGGCATCGACATCGGCTCATCGCTGGAGCTCTCCTCGGACGTCATCTCCATGGTTCCCTTGCGCAACGCCGTCCTGCGGTCGCGTGAGGCAGTCATGGCCGGAGGTTCGCTCGCGGCGAGTCTGGCGGCGACCCGCCGCTTCCCCAACGAACTGGTCACGGTCGTCGAATCGGGTGAGGAGACAGGCCGCCTTCCCGAGATTCTCATTCCTCTGGCCGATGATTACGATAACCAGATTGAGCACTTCGTAAAGGACATCGGCAACCTTCTACAGCCATTCGTGGTACTATTCCTGGGAGGCATCGTGTTGTTTGTGGTGATCGCCTTCATACTCGGCTACACGAGCGTCCTCGGCGGTCTTTCCGGGGCGTCATGAGTCCTCCCTCGTTCCTGAAGGTCATGAAACCTCCGTCGGTTGCGACCGAGTCCACGCTCTTCTGTCGCGTTTGGGAATTGAGCGTTGCCGTCTTTCGGAGTGATCGTCGATGTGCGCGCTAGTGGCGCTTTCTTTTCAGCAACGACTTGCGTCATTAAGTCCGAGCAGCGCTCGCTATGCCGTCGATGTCATCGACGCTCTGCTGGGCGAGGCGAGAGCGCTGAATGCCAGCGACGTTCATTTGCTGCCGACTCCCGAAGGGATGGAAAGCTGGTGGAGAATCGACGGCGTGCTCCAGCGCTCCGGAGTGATTCCCGCGACCGTGGCGCCCAATGTCATCGCCCGGCTGAAAGTCCTTGCCGAGCTGACGCCTTACCGAACCGACATTCCTCAAGAAGGCAGGATCAAGCATCCCTCCAACTTGACCGAGATGCGCGTCAGCACGATCCCGACCGTACTGGGAGAGAAGGCGGTTGTCCGCCTCTTCAACGGTGTGGAGCGTTACATCAGGCTCTCGGACTTGGGCTTTCCCGATGACGTCCAGGAAACGCTCAGGGTGCTTCTGGCCGAGACCTCGGGGGCCATCCTGGTCACCGGACCGGCAGGAAGCGGCAAGTCGACAACAATCTACACGCTCTTGCGTGAGATCCTCAGCATGACCGGGGGGGGACGGAGCGTGACGACCCTGGAAGATCCTGTGGAGGTGATTATCCCAGGGGCCGCTCAATCTCAAGTCAACCAGATTGTGGGATTCGACCTTGCAAGTGGATTGCGCTCGTTGCTGCGGCAAGATCCACAGGTCATCGCCGTGGGCGAGATTCGGGATCGAGAGACGGCCGAGATTGCTTTCCAGGCTTCGCTCACCGGGCATCTCGTGATCAGCACCATTCACGCCGCCAGCTCGGCAGGAGTGCTCAGCCGCCTCCTCGACATGGGTATCGAGCCGGGGGCCTTGCGAAGCGGACTCCGGGCCATCGTCAGTCAGCGGCTGGTTCGCCGTCTTTGTACCTCTTGCTGCAAGGCCACCGAAGATCCCAAATTATTGCTCGGACTACCCGTCGAGCGCGCCAACGTCGCTGTCGGATGCTCGAAATGCCAGGGAACCGGCTATCGCGGTCGCATGGTCCTTGCCGAATTGCTGACGCCTGAGAACAATATGGTTGCCTCCGCGATCGTCGCCCGAGCATCACTCGAAGAAATCGAAAAAGCCGCTGTCGAGGCCGGCATGGTCACCCGCTGGGATCGCGCGCTTGAAGTCGTCCAGAGCGGATTGACGGATCCGTCAGAGATACGGAGGGCCTACGGCTTCCGCGACAACTGGGAAAAACAGGCTAAAGCCCGCTAACGAGTCACCCTCGGCGCAGCCAGACACCCCCCCCTCCAGGCAGCTTCACGCCCGACCTAGGCCCACGTTTTGGGAGATGACGCGTCTGTCGTCGTTTCTGCCCGACGGATCAGTCGCGCGCTTTCCCACTTGCGGTATCGAGGGCTCGGTGGGCTTTCCGCCCTGGCTCTATCGGCTGACGACGAGCTCGATCTCTCCGACTTTGTTGCTCGTACCAAGAGTGACAAACGAGCCAATCGTACCAGGCTCGGCCGCCTCCGTTAAAATTCGTTGAACGAAGATGCCGCGCTCCACAAGAGCAGCGCGGAGGGCGTTGGCACGCAACGTGGCGTCCGCGACGTCCTGGCCACGATCGCCGCTACTGGACGGGTGGACGACGATCTTGATCTTTGCGTTGGGATACACATTAAGTACGGCCGCCATCGCGGTAATTGACGGAACCGAGTTCGCCGAGAGGGTGTTCGACTTACTATCGAAATCCAGACGATTCCATGTGAAGCGCTGGCTTTGCCCTTCCCCTTTCGCTTTCAAGAACGGAACGATCGAAGTGAGGACCGAATCTCGGGGAACTTCGATGCTCTTTCCTCCCTCCAGCTCGAGGCGCGAGGGCCAGAATTGCCTCGAAAGCCAAGTGAGGGCGAGGAGTCCGAGAGCGATCCAGCAGAGGATCGCAAGCCAGCGAAAGATTGGAGGTCTCCACAAGGCGTATTCTTCACGAGGCTCGGATTCCACCCGACCTGGGACACTCGCCTTGGTCGGGTGCATCGTGGTCGAGAGGGCCGACCGGGGCTCTTGAGCCGGAGCCGGAGCAGTACGTCCTGTCCGACCCTGAGCAGACGGCTCTTGCCTTGCGCCGTGATGAAGTGTCGGCCCGGCGCTAGTGGCGCTCGTAATCGGTTCCTGCGAACTTGCGGAAGTGGCCGGATGGGTCGGGGAGTCGACCAAGTAATGGATCGGCGCAGCAGGTGCTGCTCCAGGTTCCGCAACCGCGGTTGCGGGCTGAGCGGGCGGGAGATCGGCGACCGATGACCTTTCCGAGAGACTTCTTGCTTCAAGTCGAGACTGTAATCGCTCGATCTGCTCGCGCAACCGCTTGGAGTCGACTTGCAACGCGTCGCGCTCGCGGCTGACGGCGGCCAGTTCGCGCTCCCGGGACTGGGCGGCCTGGCGTAACTCGAAAATCCTGTCTTCATGCAGCCGCAAGTGCGTCTGTTCACTAGCTTTGAGATTCGCCAGCGATTCCTGGGCGGAATGGCGGTGGCGTTGTGCCTCCTCGATCTCGGCGGTTAGCTTCTTGAGGTCGGCACGAGAGGTGTGCAAGAGTTCTGCGAGGGCAGCACGTTCCTCTTCTTGCTCGGTGGCCTTCTGGGTTAGCTGAGCGACTTGATCCTCGAACCGCTTTCGCTCAAGCGCGAATTCCTGGCGAAGCGAGGCGGCCTTGCTCTCGATGTCGTCACGCTGTCGCCTGGCCGCCTCCAGTTCCGCGAGCCGCTGCTTCTCCGCCTCGTCCCGACGCGTCTGGTCTGCTTCCTCTGCCGTCCGTCGTTCTTGCTCGGCTTGCTGGGCGTCCGCTGCGAGCCGCTGCAGCTCAGCTCGTAGCGCAGCCAATTCGGCTCTTAGACCGAGGTGCTTTTCCTGCTCGGCTTCGAGATCCTGATCACGCTTCTGGATCGCCTGGTTCAAGGAAGCGATCTTCTCGTTCGAGAGCCTGTCTGTCTGATCGAGCTGATCCCGCAAACTGGCCAGATGGCGCTCGCTGCCTGCCAGTTCTTCACGGAGCCGAGACACCTCGAACATTTCGGGCTGCGATAACATGGGAAGTTCGGTGAGCTCTCTTTCGGATAAGCTGATGCGAGCCTCGTGATCCTCACTCGATCCGTGGTGTTCCTGGTCGCTCACCGCGCAGACCGGCTGGTCTTGATCCAGGTGACTCTCGGGCTCTTCCCCGGGCCGGTGGAGCACAGCCAGACGCTCGCTGGATGCCGGCTCGGAGTGCGCTTCTGGTTCAATGTTCGACGCGAGCGAAAAATGTCCTCTGGCGAACTCATCGACCTGGAGCACCTCGCTGGCGAGAATCGGCGGCTCGATCCCCTTATCCGGCTCGCGGGTGCGCCCGGCGGGTTGCGGATAGGCCCGCGGAAGCGGAATCGTCGCTCGAAACGCTCGGGCGGTCGCGTCCTCTTCTCGATGAGCAGTCACTTCCAGCAGATTTGACAAATCCACGGGAAGGCTAGAGAGCATATTCTCGCGCTCGCTCTCGAGCAAAGCCTTGATCGATTCGCCGCGGATATTCGACGGCAAGAATTTGCGAAGCATTCCCAGGACCAGCGGCGCCAGAGCAAACAGAAGGGCCGAGGCCCGATTGTGCGGAATTCCCGCCAAGTCGCCGATCGTGGAAGCGACCGAGTCGGCCCGGTGGCCCAAAATCTGATTGGCCAGCACCTCGCCGTTGCCCTCCAGACCCGCGGTGTCGTAACGCAGCAGTCCCTCGAAATTGTCCAGGAACGATGCCCATCCTCCAAACCTGTGGATATACGTGCTCTCATTGGCCAGCAAGTGCTCAAGCTCGCTGGCGCCAAGAGCTGATTCGGCACGTCCGAGCAAGCCAGCCAGGAGAGTGAGCGTCGCCATCTGGATCGTCTCGGCAGCTTGCTCGTGATGTAATCCCAGGCGATCGGCGAGAACCCTGAGAGGCTCTCCCGTGAGCTCGCTGCTCAACGTCTCGATCAAGTTCGTAGCCATGATGTTCGGTTCCCTGGTGCCCTTCGCGTTGCCTGGCCTCGCCCACGACGTCGAGTGTCCAGGGGCAGAGCCGTCAAGCGTGTGCCGCGTGCTCCATAAGATACAATTGTGGACGGCCTGGCCAGCAATTTCGACATCGCTTACGAGATTTGCTGGATCTTATCGATTTTATCCCGCATTGTTCACACTCGGGATGAACCGGGCCCATGAATCGTCTGCACTGAAGTTATCAGCAGCCGGCCCATAGGCCCGATTGGCGGGTTGGTCATGAATGGTGCGGTAGGCATCGGGGAGCAGCCGCATCCGGATACGGAGACGATTCTCGGCATGGCGAAGGAGTATCCGCTTGCGTTGGCGGCACCTCTCGATAAAAGTGAGTCACATGCGGGAGACTTCATCACGGGAGAAGCATGAACTGGGCATATGCTAGTTCTCCGGCCCCTCGGTCGTTCCCGCACCCGGTCATCCGAATTGATTTCGCAAGATGTCCGTTCCATCGCTTGGTAGGGAAACAGCGAGCATCCGGCTGCGCAGCTTCACCGAGCCATGGGTGCTTGGTAGGGAAACAGCGAGCATCCGGCTGCGCAGCTTCACCGAGCCATGGGTTGCCTCTGACCACAGGGGATAGAAAGATGAGCAAGGTAAGGGTGCTGGTGGGTACACGCAAGGGCGCGTTCATCCTGACGTCGGACGGCAAGCGTGATCGATGGGAGATCGGGGGCCCCCATTTCGCGGGATGGGAAGTTTACCATCTCAACGGTTCGCCCGTCGACCCGAACCGGCTGTATCCCTCGCAATCTAGCGGATGGTTCGGACAAATCATCGAGCGCTCAAGCGATGGGGGAATAACCTGGGAGCCGGTCGGCAATTCGTTCGTTTACGAGGGCGCCCCGGGGACACACAAATGGTATGACGGAACGCCGCACCCATGGGAGTTCAAGCGAGTCTGGCATCTCGAGCCGTCGCTAACCGACCCGGACGTCGTTTACGCCGGAGTGGAGGACGCCGCCCTGTTCCGCACGGCCGATGGCGGCCAGACCTGGCAGGAGCTTCCGGGCCTGCGAGGGCACGAGTCGGGGCCATCGTGGCAACCCGGGGCGGGAGGGATGTGTCTGCACACGATCATCTTGGACCGAGGTGATCCCGGACGGATCTTCATCGCGATTTCAGCCGCTGGTGTCTTTCGATCCGACGATGGCGGCAAGTCCTGGCGGCCGATGAACCAGGGACTAAAGTCGCAGTATATCGCGGATCCCAATGCAGAGGTCGGCCACTGCGTGCACCGCATCGCAATGCACACTTCGCGTCCCAGCGTCCTATTCATGCAAAAGCACTGGGACGTGATGCGTAGCGACGACTGCGGTGAGTCGTGGCGTGAGGTCAGCGGTAACTTGCCCACCGATTTCGGGTTCCCGATCGACGTCCATGCTCACGAACCCGAGACCATCTACGTCGTCCCGATCAAGAGCGATTCCGAGCACTTCCCGCCGGAAGGCAAGCTTCGCGTCTATCGGAGCCGGACCGGCGGAAATGAGTGGGAGGCGCTCATAGAAGGCTTGCCGCAAAGCGACTGCTACGTCAACGTGCTCCGAGGCGCCATGGCCGTTGATTCGATGGATCCATGCGGTGTTTACTTCGGCACGACGGGTGGGCAAGTCTATGTCTCGGCGGACGCTGGAGACAACTGGGCTACCATCGTCCGAGACCTCCCGGCAGTCCTCTCCGTCGAGGTCCAGACACTCCCATGATCCGTGTGACTCTTCCGGCACATCTTCGGACGCTTGCCCGCGTCGACGACGAAGTCGTGCTTTGCGTTCAGGGTCCTGTGACCCTTCGCTCGGTGCTGGACGTTCTGGAAGCAAGCTATCCGGTGCTCCGGGGGACGATTCGCGACCAGATCACGCAGCGACGCCGACCGTTCTTGAGGTTTTTTGCCTGTGAACAAGACGTGTCTTTTGAGCTCCCCGACACTCCACTTCCCGATGCCATCGCCGCGGGAGCGGAACCCTTGCTCATCGTCGGGGCTATAGCCGGCGGCTAGGCTCGTCCTCAAGACTTTCTTGACAGCAGTTCCTTGAGCCACAAGTCGCGCGAGAGATCACCTGCCTTCTGCAACGCCTCACCATTTGACAGGGCGACCAGGTAGGCAACAAACTCCTCTGCTTCCTTCTCGATAGACTTGTACTGATCATCGCGACCGACTACATCCTTGTCGTCGCCCCACGCACCCTCGATCGGATTCAGCTTGGGTGGTCGTTTCGGCAGTCACAAGTCTCGCGCGGAGGCTATCCGCAGTTTCTCAGTGTGACAGGAATGTTTTGGCTGCCTGCCCAGAGCCATTCGCTTCTCTTTCCATGCTCGAGTAACTGCGCGTACTGCCGCTCCGAGATAGCTCTTGTAAAAGGCACCGACGTCGGCAATCATCGGTTTTCTCTTTCACGGCATGCTTTATATGACATTCAATGCATCGGATGGTGCGCATGTCCGCAGGTGCGAAGAACGGTCCCCCATTGCGAGTTCCGATTCAGATCGTTGCGGTGGTGTGCTTCTTAATAATCCAAGGATTTTATTTTAAAGACGTTCTATTCTCGGGTGCGCAGTTTGGTTACCAAGACGCGGCGGACTTTTACTATCCCCTTTACCAAAGGGTCGAACAAGAATGGTCAGCGGGCCGTTTTCCGTTGTGGGAACCCGAGGAGAACGGCGGCATGCCGCTGCTTGGGAACCCGACCTCGGCGGTTCTCTATCCGGGAAAGCTGATCTATGCGGTTCTGCCCTATCCTTGGGCGGCCCGCATTTATCCCTTGGCTCACATTCTCCTGGCAGCGGTCGGAACCTATACCTTGGCCCGGTTCTCATCTGTGTCCCCTGCCGGGGCCTGTATCGCGATGATAGGCTTCTCCTGCGGAGCACCACTTGCCCACTCGACGTCGAACGTGATTTTCCTGGTGGGCGCGGCGTGGGCACCGTGGGCTTGGCTGACGATCGATGGCTGGATCAGACTGCGACGGCTGCGGTGCCTCCTCGGGCTGGGCTTGGTTCTCGGCCTGCAAATCCTTGGCGGTGATCCTCAAGCCGCTTACCTCGAGCTCTTCGCGGCAGTCCTTTATGTGTTCATGCGATCAGGAAGGTCGATAGGCATCTCTTTCTCTCGGACTTTCGGCGCCATCATACTCGGTGGGGGACTCTTGCTGGGTTCGTACACTCGCTTGCTGGGACAATCGCTCCTTTGGGGAAGCTTAACCGCGATTCTTGTAGCGCGCCTGGTCAAACGGCGACGTCTTGATCGATTGTCCCGCCAGCTTCTAGGATTGGCCTGCGCCTCGATCTTGGCTCTCTTGCTCGCGGCAATCCAGATCGTTCCCAGTTTGGAGTTCATCAGCCAAAGCTCACGCACAATCCAAAGTGAGGGGCACGAAGTCTATCGCTTCAGCATGTCTCCCTTCGAGCTGCCAGGCAGTTTTTTCCCAGGTTGGACTGGTACGATCCAGGGAGGCAATACCAGCTGGCTAAGGCTGGTTCCACCAGCGTTCGAGGCGACTGAGTTCTGGTTCCCCTCGCTTTATCTGGGAGTGCCGACGCTGATTCTCGGCTTGGGGGCAGCCAGCATTCGGCGCGGCACCAGATGGCGGAGGTTTCTGACCTTGGTACTGTTGATCTGCATTATAAGTGGATTAGGAGCATACGGCAGTCCTCTGCCTTGGGCGCGCTGGTTGCTAGGTCCTGACTCTCCATTAGGACCCGTTGATGGTGCCGAAGGACGGTCCGACGGACTTCCGGGAGATGGCTTCCTTAGCCCCTACTGGGTTATAACGATCCTCTTGCCTGGCTTCCACACCTTCCGCTATCCAGCGAAGCTGCTCTTGCCCGCGTCCCTGGCACTCGCCTGCCTTGCCGGTCATGGCTGGGATCTGCTGGTGACGTCGAGCCGGCGTCGTTTCATCCAGACTACAGTGGTGCTCTCCTCTTTGAGCGTTGTGCTCCTGGGTGCATTATTGGCTGGCCAAAGTGGAATTGTTGCCATGTTCGAGCGGTCGGCCGAGCTGGGACGTTCGGTGTTCGGGCCTCTTGATCTGACGGCCACCATCGGAGGCATTCGCTCGGCGCTGATGCACGGGACAGTTGCATCGGCGGCAGTTCTCTTTGCGCTCGCGCCGTGTCAACGTCACATGCGGCTCTATAACACATGCGTGATTATTGGAATGAGCACGGATCTGATTCTTGCCAACCGATATTCCATCATCTCGGTCCCGCAGGAGGCATTTGATTCGAAACCGAAGGTTCTCAAGATTATCGAGGCAGCCGAAGCGAGCAATCCATCCAGGGGGCCTTTTCGCATCCATCGGATGAGCTGGTCGCCCTCAGCCTGGTCGATGGAGCCATCGAAGAAGCGCCTCGAAGAGATCGTTCGATGGGATCGCGATACGTTGCGTGTTAAGTATGCAATTCCCCTCGGAATCGCTTACACCCATGCTATGGGCACCGCCGAAGTCTTGGACCATACCCTCTTCTTTGGATACAAGAGATTCCGGCTGGACGACGAAACGACAAGAAAGTTTGGACTGAAAGCGGGTCAGGAGGTCGTGTATTACACTCGGCGCGGTTTTGACCTCTGGAATACGCGATACTTCGTCCTACCGAATCGGCTTGCGATCAACAGTCGCCAACGAGGCTTCTTGTCGTTCCTGCCCGACTCAACGGAACTCTATCCGGGAGAATCATCCCCGTCACCAGGAGTAGCAAGTAATCGGCGGCATCGGCTCTTGATTGAAGAAGATTTTCAGGTTCTACGTAATGAGGTTGCCTTCCCCCGAGCCTGGATCGTCCACGAGATCAAGTCCTTACCCGAACTACGGGGAATGAACGTTGCCGACCGCACGAGAATCACCAACGATATTGTCTATCAGGATGACGAACTCTGGCACGTCGAAGGCAAGCCAGTTTCTGATCTTCGAAACGTTGCTTGGATCGAGACGAAGCAACCTGAAGAAATCAAGAGCGCAGTCAAGCGTGCCCGTGCCAGCTCGGCCGAGAACGTCGTCGTGAAGCAGTACGAGTCGCAGCGTGTCGTCCTCGAGGCGAAACTGGAATCCCCTGGAATCGTCGTCCTCGCGGACGTTTTCTACCCTGGCTGGGAATTGCGCGTCGATGACGAGGTGCGTCCTATTTACCGCACCAACCGGGCAATGCGCGGGGCACTTGTACAAGCTGGAACACATACCCTCGTCTACGAGTACAAGCCTCAGTCGGTACGAATCGGAGCAGGGCTCTCGATGGCTGGTCTCTTTATTCTCATTGCAGGGTTTGCACGTTCGCATTTCGGCGAGAAATCGAGGCAAGAACCTTCGGAGCAGCGTGAAACTCGAACCTAAAATGCCAGCAAGCCGACCATCCAAGCTCGGCGGCAGCCAGCGCTCAGATGCTAGCTACCAAGCAGGCTGTCTCAGAACGCTGTCTTTTTTGAAGACTTTACCCTTGACGATTCCCGGAAAGAACACGATGAATACGTTATGAAAAGAGAGCCTCGACTCAAGCGTGGGAGTCGTTGGATCGATGAGCCGGGTCCTTGCACTTCTCGTTCTGGTCCTGACGTGTCTCATTGGTGGCACGGAAGCGCGCCGTGCGCCCGCCCTTGGTTCGGACCGTCCCGGTCAGGTTGATCACCCGCGCCGTGCGATCAACCCCGCCGGACCGGGCGACTGCGGATTCAATCGCAGCAGTCATTTCTTCGCTCCCTCGGACCGAGTCGCCGATCGTGACGAGAACGACAACGAAGACGACTTCCGGGAGGTCAGTGATCCGCCCCGGACGTTCGAGCAGCTCCAAGCCCTGATTTCGCGGACGGTCCATCGCCTTGTCCCTCCCATCACATCCTCGATCGCGCCCTCCTGGCGGGCTCCCCTTCTCTGCTGAGAGATCCCGAACGGTTCATATCGATATCGGGATCTTACTCCCGCGTGAGATCCGAACTTCCCTTGCCGGCAGTCGTCTTCCGAGAATGTCGGAACGATCAGATCGCGCCGGCATCCTGTCGAAAACCTGGATTCGCTTCCGGTCGAGCCGGTGTGGTGTGAACGCCGATCTCTCCTGCTAGATGGCCGGAGCGTCGATTCCCCACGTTGCTCGCCTGGCGGCCACAAGGTCGAAGTTGTTTCAGGCGAGCACAGGGGATACAGATATGCTCGGGAATGATCAGTATATTGCCGTAGGGACTTCCATCCCGGAAGTTGCAAGCCTCGAGGAAGAGGCGCTCTGGCTGCGCCCGATCGCGTCGGAAGCTGTGTCGGCTGCCGCGGCCGCTCGGGCCGTGCCGAAGTCACCTGTCGGCGAGCCGGTGGTCCACGAGGAGTCCGCCCGAGGGCTGAGGATTCGCTGCGAAAGAAAAGCCGGCATCGTGGAAATCATTGATCCCAGGATGTTTTGCTCCGGGAAGGAAACGTTCTGCCGGGCTCTGTGTACTTCGGCCGCCAGCCTCGGCAATGCATCGAGCGTGGACCTGGACCTGAGAGCTCACCGCTGCCGGTTCCAATTCGAGCCGGAGAAGTTCGATGAGGCGGAGCTCGCTCGTCGTGTCGCTTTGGCCATCGAGGCGGCAACTCTGGCCGCGCAATCGGAAAGGTCGGCTGGCGTCAAGGGGTGGGGCGAGCACGCGAGAACGGAGCCTATGACCCCGATCGCAGAGTGGGAAGAGGGGACGGTCACGACCCGGTCGGATCGGTGCTTGTGCATGGCCCTAGGCGGTGGCTCGCTGATGGCGGCCGTTGCGGGGCTGATCTTGCCGGGCATTCCCACTGCGCCTTTTCTCCTGTTCTCTGCCCATTATTTCTTGCAATCTTCGACGAGCTTCCGCCGTTGGCTCGACGGTATGCCCCGGCTCAGCGAGCTTCTGCGCAAGCTGGAGGAATCAAGCGGGATGGCCATCGATCGAGCGATGTTCCTCAGGACAATCGGCATGGGGATCCTGCTCGGCTTGGTCTTCCTGATCGTCCGTCCGCCGTTCCCGCTGGTTTTGGCGATCGAGCTGGCCGTGACGGTCTTTTTTGGCGTCCACGAGATCGCTGCTCTCGAGGCTCTTTTCGAAGAGCTGGCAAAAGACTTCGCGTGAAGCTCTGGCGGATGCCTGCCATGCGCCATGACTAGCCGGCCGGGTGCATCGACGTCCGAGACGTCACGATCGACTTGTCGATGCGGCGAACTACGAAACCGCATCTGCGCCGTGGTGCCTCGCTTGCCCCCGTTCCTTGCACCAGCCGGAGCGACGAGTGCTTTTATCAGGAAATCCAGTTTTTTCAGAAATCTGAGAACTTGGCGCTTGACATACAATGTCCTGCATGTTTCGATCAGTAGTTACTCATGGTCGAGATCGGCACCCCGTGGTCGGCTATCGTGACCCCGTCGTGCGCAAGGTCACATGGGCGGTTTCTTCTTCGTCCTTGACCCCCATAGCTCGTGACGAGTGATGGGCTATCGGGGGCTACGTTCGCCCCGCGCGCGATGCCATGGTTCGCATTGACGGCGGTATTAGGGCGATAGTTCACCCACCTACGCAGGGGTACGCTCCCATGCGCCAACTCAAGAATCTGCCGGGCGAGGAGCTCGCAACCGGCGGCGCCAGCCGTCGCGAGTTCGTCAAGATTATCACCGCGGCGGCCGCATCCGTGGGACTCACCTCGGGTGTCGCCACGCGAATTGCCGAGGCCGCGACGCGAGGCGTGAAGCCCTCGGTGATCTGGCTCCATTTTCAGGCATGCACGGGCTGCACCGAGTCGCTTCTGCGGACGTCGCACCCCGCGGTTGCCGACTTGATCTTGGATCTGATCTCTCTGGACTACAACGAGACGCTTTTTGCGGCGGCCGGACACCAGGCCGAGAGCGCGCTTAAGAAGGCAATGGCCGACGGCGCGGGCAAATATGTATGCATCGTCGAGGGCGCAATTCCCACCAAGGACAACGGAATTTACTGCAAAATCGGGGGGGTGACGGCGGTCGACCTGATCAAGGAGGTTGCCGACAAAGCCGGGGCGATCATCGCCATCGGATCCTGTGCATCGTGGGGCGGCATCCCCTCCGCCGACCCGAACCCGACCGGGGCGACGGGCGCCCCCATGGTTCTCAAGGGGAAGACCGTGGTGACGATTCCCGGTTGCCCGGCCAATCCCTACAACCTGCTGGGGACGGTCCTCCAATTCGTGACTCTGGGAACTTTGCCTGCGCTCGACGAAAAGGGAAGGCCCAAGTGGGCGTACGGGCGTCCGATCCACGAGGATTGCCCGCGCCGGGCCCATTTCGACGCCGGCCGTTTTGCCGAAAGGTTCGGCGATGAAGGGCACCGGCAGGGCTACTGCCTTTACAAGCTCGGCTGCAAGGGGCCGGCGACACATGCGAATTGTTCCCTGCTCCGTTTCGGCGAGACGGAGTCCTGGCCGATCGGCATCGGGCACCCGTGCGCGGGGTGCACCGAGCAAAAGATCGCATTCCGCGTGCCGATGCACACCACAATCGACATCGACCGGCCCACGCCTCCGGACACCTATCCGCCCATCCACGCCCAGCAGGGGCATACAAGCGCCCTGGCCGCCGGCGTGGGTGGCGTCGTGTGTGGAGCGCTCCTGGGGGCGGGCTGGATGGCGTCCAAGAAGCTAGGTGGCGGCGAAGGCGAGCAGACAAAGGCCCTCGACAGGAAGGAGGGCTAACATGTCTCTGGACCGTCGATCTATGCTCAAGGTCCTCGCCACGGGTTCGGTGGCAACCGCCTGCGGCAGCGCGACGGCAAAGGCGTCCGAGAACAAGGTCGCACCAGCCGGCGCGATGGGCATGCTCTACGACACCACCCTCTGCATTGGGTGCAAGACATGTGTGGGAGCCTGCAAGCAGGCCAACGAACGACAACCTGATCCGGGCCCATGGGCAAGCGAAAAGCTTTACGATGCGCCGCTGGATCTGAACGGGGACACGCAAAACATCATCAAGCTGTACCACGAAGGAGACGTCCGCTCGTACTTCAAGGCGCAGTGTATGCACTGCGTGGACCCGGCCTGCGCAAGCGCCTGCATGCTGGGCTCGCTCCACAAGGACGAGGTCACGGGTATTGTCAGTTACAATCCCGACTACTGCGTGGGCTGCCGCTACTGCCAGATGGCCTGCGCGTTTAACATCCCCAAGTTCGAGTTCAACAAGTCGTCGCCCAGGATCGTCAAGTGCGAGTTGTGCCGCCACCGCGTCAAGGAGCAGGCGACCCTCGCGGGCGGCTTCACCCGTTATCCCAAAGGACAGGGGCCGGCCTGCTGCGAGGTCTGTCCGAGCCAGGCCGTGATCTACGGCAAGCGCGACGAGCTTCTCGCCGAAGCCAAGCGGCGGATCGCCCAGAACCCCTGCCGGTACTATCAGGATCACGTCTACGGAGAGACGGAGGCCGGTGGCACCCAGGTGCTCTACCTCTCTCACGTGCCGTTCGGGAAGCTCGGGCTGCCGGAGACCGGAGACCGGCCAACCCCCGAGGTTGCCAGAGCGGTGCAAAACGGAATCTACTGGCGCCTGCCTTTCGTCGCACCCCTGGCGCTTTACTCGGTTCTCGCCGCGATGATGGTCCGGAACCGCTACGCCGAAGCCGGCACGAGCAAGGAGGTGGATCAATGAGCGATCACGTCCTCGTCCACTCGCCCGTTGGCGGCAAGCTCCTGACCGGTCCGTTCAAGATCTTGCTCTCCATCGCGGGCATCGGGGCCATCGTTGCCCTCTATCGCTGCTACATGGGCATCGGCTCGGTGAGCGCCCTGAACGACGGCTATCCCTGGGGAATCTGGATCGCGATCGACGTCGTCGTAGGGACAGCCATCGGCTGCGGTGGCTACGCGGTTGCCCTTCTCGTCTACATCCTGAATCGGGGCAAGTACCATCCACTCGTGCGGCCGGCAATCCTGACGAGTCTGCTGGGCTACGGGCTGGCCGTTCTTGCCGTCACGATCGACCTTGGCCGTTTCTGGGGGTTGTGGAAAATCCCCATCTTCTTTTGGCGATGGACGCACTCGCCCCAGCTCGAGGTGGCTTTGTGCGTCATGGCCTACAACCTCGTGCTGCTTTTTGAGCTGTCGCCGGCGCTCCTCGAAAAGTGGAAGTCGAGCTCGAACCCGAGCCTCAGGGCGTGGGCAGATCGCGGGCTCCGCTTCGCGAGCCGAGGGCTCGTCTGGATCATTCCGCTGGGGCTTCTCCTGCCGACGATGCACCAATCGTCGCTGGGGACGATGATGCTCTTGCCGGGGCCCAGGATGCATCCGCTCTGGTTCACCCCCTGGCTTCCGTTCCTGTTTCTCGTGAATTGTATCGTGATCGGGTACGCGGTGGTGGTGCTCGAGTCGAGCTTCTCGATGGCCGTCTTCGGCCGGAGACGCGAGACGGCGATGCTCGCGTCTCTCTCGCACGTGGCGGCATGGGTCGCGCTTTTCTGGGTGGCCTTCCGCCTCGGAGAGGTTGCAGTCGCCGGCGAGCTGCCGCTCATCGCCAGCGCAACCGGGGTTGCCTTCCTGGCCGAGATTCTGATCATGGTCGCAGGTGCCTCGATCCTGCTTTCCAAGGAACGACGTGCACAACCCATGTGGCAGGTGCGCGCAGCGATCTTGCTGCTCGTGGCCGGCGCACTGTTCCGGATCAACACGTACCTGGTCGCATTCAACCCGGGGCCGCACTGGTCCTATTTCCCGACATTACCCGAGCTGCTGATCACCTTCGGCATCGTCGCGTTCGAGATCTTACTGTACATCGCGGCCGTCAAGACCCTCCCCATCCTGAGTGGAGCCGCTCCCGCGGCGCCCCAGCACGCGAGTTGAACCCATGAGCAAGACTATCACCATCGACCCGATCACGCGAATCGAGGGCCACCTGCGGATCGACGTGGAGGTGGACGGAGGCAAGGTCCGGGACGCCTGGGCCTCGGGCCAGATGTGGCGCGGCATCGAGCTGATCGTCCTGGGCCGGGACCCACGTGACGCTTGGCTGTTCGCCCAGCGCATCTGCGGCGTCTGCACGTCGGTGCACGCGATTGCCTCGGTGCGGGCAGTGGAGAACGCCATCGGACTGGAGATTCCGCTCAACGCCCAGTACATCCGCAACCTGATCGTGATCGCGCACGCGCTGCACGACCACATCGTTCAGTTTTACCACCTCTCAGCGCTGGACTGGGTGGACGTCATCTCGGCGCTGCAGGCGGACCCCGCGAAAGCATCGGCCTTTGCCGAAAGCCTTTCCTCCTGGCCCCATAACAATCGCCTCCAGCTCCAGGCGGTCAAGGACAAGCTCGCTGGCTTCGTCGCTGGCGGCCAGCTCGGAATCTTCACCAACGGCTA
Organism: Isosphaeraceae bacterium; assembly: GCA_052146555.1. GTDB lineage: Bacteria > Planctomycetota > Planctomycetia > Isosphaerales > Isosphaeraceae > Aquisphaera. Next base: position 2,525 of record JBKQMU010000013.1, on the reverse strand, counting down.
CTGGGGTCATCCGGCCATGAAGCTTCCGCCGGAGGTGAGCCTTCTGGCCGTCGCTCATTACCTGGAAGCGCTCGAATATCAGCGCAAGGCGAACCAGGTGGTCGCGATCCTCGGGAGCAAGACCCCGAATATCCAGAATCTGGCCGTGGGGGGCGTGGCCAACGCCATCAATCTCGATGGTGAGTCCACGCTCAACATGGAGAAGCTTTTCAAAATCAAGAATCTCCTCAACGAGATGATCGACTTCATTGCCCAGGTCTATCTACCGGACGTTTGCGCCATCGGGGCGCACTACGCCGACTGGCTTTCCTACGGCGGCGGAGTGACCAACTACCTCGCCGTGCCCGACCTGCCCTTGGACACCAAGGGAACCGTTCTGGACCTGCCGGGTGGTACGATCTTCGGTGGTGACCTTTCGACCGCCAAGGCTATCACCAGCTTCGAGGACCCTTACTTCAAGGAGAACGTCACCGAGTGCGTCGCCCACTCGTGGTACGAGGGCGACGCCACCAGGCACCCCTGGGAAGGTGAGACCGTACCGCATTACACCGACTTCGACCCGCATGGCAAGTATTCGTGGGTCAAGTCGCCCCGTTTCGGGGGCAAGACCATGCAGGTCGGGCCCCTTGCACAGGTTCTCGTGGGCTACGCGACCGGCCACGAGCCCACGAAGCGATGGGCCGACCACGCCCTGGCCACCGCGGGCGCCATCGCCAGGACGAAGCTTTCGCCCCAGGTTCTCCACTCAACCCTCGGGCGGCACCTCGCCCGCGCCGTGCGGTCGGCGGTGATTTGCGAGCTGGCGCAGAAGCACTGGCAACTGCTTGTCAACAACATCGCCAAGGGAGACACGGCGATCTTCAACCAGCCGGTCTTTCCCATGGGCGAGCAGCGCGGGTTCGGTTTCCACGAGGCCCCACGCGGGACGCTTTCCCACTGGATTGTCATCCGCGACGGCAAGATTGCCAACTATCAGGCTGTCGTCCCCACCACGTGGAACGCAGGCCCGAGGGATGACAAAAACCAGATGGGTCCTTACGAGGCCTCGCTCATCGACAACCCGGTGGCAGACCCCGAGCGCCCGCTCGAGGTGCTTCGGACAGTCCATTCGTTCGACCCTTGCCTCGCCTGCGCGATCCATACGGTGGACGTCGAGGGGAACGAGCTGGCCACGGTTCGGACGGATGATCTCTTCGGAAGGAGTCTCCGGTGAGCGCCGGGTTGTTCAGGCGTGTTGCCGTCTTGGGGCTTGGAAACGTTCTCATGGGGGACGACGCGCTTGGGCCCTACGCCGTACGACTGCTCGAGGCCCGCTATGAGCTTCCAGAACAGATCCCGGTCCTGGACTTGGGAACTCCGGGCCTGGACCTCCTTCCCTACTTCGAAGACGCCGAAGCGCTCGTCGTCGTGGATACGGTGCGGTCGGAAGCACCTCCTGGTACGCTCCGACTGTACCGGCGCGACGAGATCCTGAAGCACCCGCCCCGGACCCGGGTAAGCCCTCATGATCCGGGGCTGAAAGAGATACTGCTATTGCTGGAGTTCGCGGGGCGCGGCCCGCGCGAGGTGCTCCTCGTGGGGGTGGTCCCCAAGCGTACGGTACAAGGGTTAGGAATCAGCGATCCGGTTCGCGCCGCGCTCCCGGCGGTGCAGGCGGAGATCCTCCGAGAGCTGGAGAGACTCGGCACTCCCGCGATCCCGCGACGGGAACCATTGCCCCCCGACATCTGGTGGGAGCGCTGAATAAGATGGCCAGAGAGTTCGCTCGAGAGTCCCTTTCGCTTTGGCCTGCGTTCGAAAAGGCGCTCATCATTCTTGTCGCGCTCCACAGCGCCGCGATCGGACTAGGCGCACTTGCCGCGACGGAATGGGGCCTCAAATTCGGCGGCTTCGCCGGAGCCTCCCCTCTTTTCTTCCCCAGGCAGGTAGGCGTTTTTCATTTCGTCGCGGCGAGTGCTTACCTGATCGAGTACTTCCTGTACCGGGGCGTTACGATACTCATCACCGCCAAGACGATCGCCGTTGTGTTCCTCTTGACGATGATGGCGATGGAACCCTTGCCCTGGGTCGTTCCATTCTCCGCGGCGGGTGACGCCCTGATGGTTCTGGCCGTGCTCGCCGTCCATTTGCGGTCCTCTGGCACCGTCAGGCCGTTCACCATGGCTCTCGCCGCTAGCGACGAATCTCGCCTGTCCGAAGCGAAATCTCATTCGACATCCCCCACGACAGCGGGATTTGATGCCTGACCCTTTGGCAGCCGGCATAGTCAGAACTACGCCGCGGATTGTTGTCGCATTGGATACAGCATCACCGATTGCTACGCTCACGTCTGTCTGAGCGTGCTCTCCCGAGCGCGGTCTGGGAGATGCGGACACGCTTGCGAAGACGCAAGCGCGGCAGTGTGTCTGTAAGTGTGTCGGGTCCGGGGGGTGAAAGTCCTCTCCAAGTAGACGTTCTCCGGCTTGTAGCTAACCGTAACTGCGTCGCCGCGAGGCGGGGTGGGAAACAACGGAAAGCGAATGGCC
>JBKQMU010000012.1:0-7927 GCA_052146555.1 Isosphaeraceae bacterium | reverse complement strand
ATGGGAGACGTCCGTGTCTCGAATCTCATAAAGCATCACACAGCGTGACGATAGAGAACACCTTCTTGCCCAGACTGTCCAGACCAGTTGGACGTGGGCGGCCAATTACAAAACAGACATCTAGCTCCATCGTCTTAGGGTTGATGGGGCTGGCATCCGTGGCCGCAGCACTGAAGTGGAAAGGTCGCCGTCGCAGCGTCATGTCCTGATCGACGAACGAGAGACGCCTGGTTGATTGTATGGGGCATTGCGCTTGAGGACGACAATGAGCAGCGGCCTCTTTGTCTCAGAGCCATCGGAAAAAATGCTGGGAAAACCCCTGAAATCAAGCCGGCCTACTCATTTTCCCCGTTGGCTTTAAGTGCCCGAGCCACGCTCTGGCCTGCTGCTGTTCCTGGGGATTTCCGGTCTCGGACTCTTCTAGGGCTTACGCAGGCAGTACAGGAAGACATTCTCTGCCTGAGGCCACGCGGCAATACTCCGGCGGCCTTCACTGCGGCGCGGGGTCAATGCTGGCCCCGTGCCGATGCCGGCCCCGAATCGCCTGCTTGCAGGTTCAGCGCCGTGTTTACAAGCCCCACGCGCGAGAACGCCTAGCGGACCGAGATCATACGCCATCCCGCTCCCCCTTGCGCATGCGTTGTCCAGGATCGACGTGAATGAGCCAATCTTAATGTGGCCACGCGGCCCAGCATGAGCCACGACCCGCCCACGCGGAACTACCGATAGAGGGTGCAAGACGCGTACCGATCTTGATGAAAAGCGCCTCAGGATGCGCTCTGAACGCCGGAGGTGTGCTTGCGGAAGGCTCTCAGTCCTCGTACCCGTGCGGATGAGCCCGGTCGGTAGCCGTGGCAGGTTGGAAACAGCCGGTCACGTCAGTCCTCGTACCCGTGCGGATGAGCCCGGTGCCATCGCCATGCCGTCTCGATGATCGGCGTGACCTCCTTGTAGGAGGGCTGCCAGCCGAGCTCGCGCTTGGCCTCTCTGGCGTCGGCGACCAGGGCCGGCGGGTCACCGGCTCGAGGGCCGGCGATCTGGGCGGGAATCGGATGACCCGTTACCTGCCGGCAGGCGGCGACAACCTCGCTGACGCTCGACCCCCGTCCGGTTCCCAGGTTAAGCTTCAGCTCCTTCCCACGCTCGAGCCGCAGAAGCGCAGCTAAGTGTGCCGTCGCCAGGTCGTCGACGTGAATATAGTCGCGAATGCAGGTGCCATCCGGCGTGGGATGCTTATCTCCGAAGATTACGATGTGATCACGTTGTCCAAGAGCAACCTGGAGAACCAGGGGAATCAGGTGAGTCTCGGGGTCGTGGTCCTCTCCCAGCGTGCCGTCGGCTGAAGCACCGGCCGCATTGAAGTACCGCAGAGCAGCGTAGCTCCAGCCGTAGGCCTGGGCGTAATCAGCCAGCGCGTGCTCGATGACCAGCTTGGTAAAGCCATAGGGGTTGATCGGGCTCTGGGGCTGGCTCTCGCGGATCGGGACTTCCTCGGGCTCGCCATAGGTGGCGCAGGTGCTCGAGAAGACGATCCGCCAGACCCCCGCCGACCGCATCGCCTCCAGCAGCGACAGCGTCCCGACCACGTTGTTTTGATAGTACTTCGCCGGGTCGGTCACGGACTCGCCGACGTAGGCGAAGGCGGCAAAGTGCATCACGGCGTCGATCTGCCGCTGGCGGAGGACCTTCTCGAGCTTGGCCCGGTCGAGTAGGTCGCCTTCGATCAAACGCCCCGGTGCGACCGCGGCACGGTGCCCGAAGACGAGGTTGTCATAGACCCAGACCTCATGACCCTCTCTGGCCAGCAGCTTCGCCGCGTGAGAGCCCACATATCCCGCACCACCGGTCACAAGTATATTCATGGTCATCGCTCCCATCGGGCCCCTCAGCCCTGGTATTCTTCACCTGCGCCGAATCGCCGTACGCAGGACTCGATCTCCCGTTTGGCCTGGCCGACTACGTCGGCCGCAGCACCAACGACTTCCCAGCGAGCTAGCCCATTCTCGCTCTGCGAGACCCGTTGGCAAACCTGAATCCAGTCACCGGGTAAGTGAGTTTCTGCGGTGACATCAAAAGGCAAGCCGAGGCGCATGAGCGTGGCCTCCAAATCCATGCCGTTTTTCATGCGGACCATCGCGCTAGCCCCTCGCTCCTGGAAATGCTCGCGAACGGCATCGAGCGCCTGGGCGCGGGCCTGGGCGCTGGGGAACCAGTAACCCCATTCACGCTGCCGAGCCGTCGTTGCCTGGATGGCGATCAGGCGGTCAAAGCGATCCGGATCTTCTTGCCAGGTTCGGGCGACGAGTAGCGCGATGTAGAGGGTATTCTCCGTACAAAAGCGGCCTTTGCCCCCGGTGCTAAACGCTTCGTAGTAGTGGGCCGATTCCTCGACGGCTCCGAATCGGCTAGCTTCGCAGGCCAGGCTTTCCTTGATCTGCGAGTGGCCGTTGCGAATGACATCGACCGTGACGCCTGAGCGCGCCATCTCAATAAGTGCCAGCGGGTTCGACTTCAAATCCGCGAAAACACCCAGTCCCTCACCGCGGAACCGCTTGCGAATCTCCGGCAAGATGGCCGCGTAGACGAAGCTCGACGACAGATAGGTGCCATCGCCGCCGTAGATGTCGATCCGGTCACCGTCTCCGTCAAAGAACATTCCCACCAGGTACGAGCCGGATGCAAGCGCCTCCAGACCCGACCGGATCACGGCCTGCTTGACGGGGTTGGGATCACCCAGCGGGAAAGACCCATCGGCCGCGTAATGCAAGGGTTCAAGCTCGGCGCCGGCCCGGTCGAAAGCCAGCATCATCTCTCGCCCCGCCGCCCCGAAGAGGTAATCTTGGAGGATCCGAGTTCCGGCCAGCGATCCAGCGCGAACGCCAGCCAGCGCCAGGCTATCGGCCACGAAGTCGTCCATGAGGTCGGCCGCCCGCAAGCTGCCCCGGCGCGTGGCAGACTTCGAAGCGCCGGTGGAATGCAGCTCGCGAATTCGGTCCAGGCCTCCTTCCGGTCCGATTCCCTGGGCGATCGGCCGGACTCCAGGCCCCAGCACCTTTTGGCCCGTGTCACCCGACGGATTGTGCGAAGCGCCGACGATCACCGCGGCCAGCTCGGGGTGACGCATCGCCGCATAATAGAAATACGATGTTGAGCATGCACCAGGAAGATAAACCACATCCAGCCCGGCTTCGCGAAAGGCTTCGATTGTGATCGTCAGATAGTGCGGGCCGCTACGGCGCGCATCGTGCGCCGCCACGACACCCGGCGCGTCCAGAACGTCACGGAGGTAGCAGGCCTCGGCACGCGCCAGGCGACGGGCCAGCTCCGGCGTGAGATCCGCGGATCGCGTGCGGATATCGTATGCCCGAAACATCGAGAGATTCAGGTGGTCTTCCAAATCGAAGAGCTCCTTGTTATAATAAATGTTTTTGCTGAATGATTTGCAAATGAGCATTTGTTAAGTGATCTGGCACTGGTAAACCGGACCGCGCCAGCCCAAGAGGTCATTGCTCTTGTAAATCGATGGAAATCCAGAGGCCCAGGATCACGACAGAGCCTCGCGAAATCGTGCCCAAGAGTTTCGGCATGGCAATTACCCCCAGTGGCAAACGACGCCGAGATAAGGGTTGGGTGTCATGGGCAGTCGGGTGCGTGGGGGATAGTGAGCGCTGCGTCAGGCACGCTTCCGCAGTACGTCGGACTCGTACCGCTTGATCTCGTCGAGCCAAGCCGGGCCGACGGGTACCTGCCAGGTCTGGCAGAAGTAGTCCCAGACAGCGCCGAGGGGAAACGTCTTCTGCTCCTCGAGCATGACCAGTCGCGCTGTGTAGTTACCCTCGAGCTCGAGCTGACGCAGGGTCGAGACCGGCTCCAAGAGCGCGAACAAGAGAGCCTTGAGCATGCAACGGGTACCGACGACCCAGGCGGCAATGCGGTTGATGCTGGCGTCGAAGAAGTCCAGGCCGATATGGACCCGGCCCAGGTAATCGCCTCGGACCAGCTCTTGGGCGATGGCCTCCAGCTCGTCGCTCTGGATCACGACGTGATCGCTATCCCACCGCACACCCCGGCTGACGTGGAGCAGAATCTCATCGAGCACCGAGAGCACCGCGGAGATCTTGTCCGACAAAACCTCGGTGGGATGATAGTGGCCCGCATCGAGACAGACCAGCTTGCGCCGCGAAACGGCATAGGCAAGGTAAAATTCATGCGAGCCGACGACGTAGCTCTCGGAGCCAAGGCCAAAGAGCTTGCCTTCCACCGAGTCGAGATTGTACTTCGGATCGATGGGCTCGGCGAAGATCGCATCCAACGACTGGGTCAGGCGCTGGCGCGGTCCTTTGCGATCGATGGGCGTGTCTTTCATGCCATCCGGAATCCAGACATTGGTCACGCAGGGACTGCCCAGCATTTTGCCCAGCGCAGCGCCAATCTCGCGGCAGACGATGCCATGGTCGACCCAGAACTTGCGGATGGCCGGATCGGGATGCGATAAAGTCAGGCCGCTGGCGGCCCTGGGATGAGCAAAAAAGGTAGGGTTGAAATCCATGCCCATCCCCTTGGACTTCGCCCAGTCAATCCAGCGCTGAAAATGAGCCGGATCGAGAGCGTCGCGCTCAACCTTTTTCCCTCCGGTCTCGGCGTAGCTGGTGTGTAGGTTCAGCCGGGCGGTGCCGGGAATCATTGAGAGCGCCTTGTCCAGATCAAGGCGGAGCTCGTCGGCATTGCGGGCCTTGCCCGGATAGTTGCCCGTGACCGCGAGGCCGCCGCCGAGTGCTTCGCCACTGTTCTCAAAGCCGCCGACGTCATCCCCCTGCCAGCAGTGCAGCGAGATCGGAATCGTACCCAATTGCGCGAGGGCGGAATCAACGTCCACGCCCAGAGCCCCGTAACGCTCCTTTGCCAGAGTGAACGACTCTTCTACATGCTTGAAAGGAGTGGTCATGACGCAATCCTCAAAGCGAGCGCAGGCAGAGAGCCCGCTACGAGCGGATTTTCGCACGGTCGGATGATGCGATCCAGTGCTTGGTGGTTGCGGCATCGCGTGCCCGTCTCTTCGGCGACCTGCGTCCTGCCAGCAGGCCTTTGCGCAGAACTCTGGTTCGAGCTGCATCGCACCGCGGCCTTCATGCTTGCCTCCACGAAATAGAGTTCGGAGAATGAGACCTGCGAAAGTCTCCGCGCCGCCGCGAACTGACAAAGGAGCCGAAGCGACTTCGGGAAGCCGATGACCCACCATGAGTCCCTGGACCAGCGGCTGGATCAAGCCGCGGAAGCCATCCGGACGGCGGACGCCATCTTGATTGGGGCCGGTGCTGGCATGGGAGTCGACAGCGGCCTGCCGGACTTCCGGGGCCGGCAAGGGTTCTGGAACGCCTACCCTCCTTACCAGAAGCTCGGGCTGGACTTTGTCTCACTCGCCAATCCACGCTGGTTCACGAGCGATCCGGAGCTTGCCTGGGGTTTCTATGGCCATCGCATGATGCTCTACCGCGAGACCAAGCCTCACGGCGGATTTGGGATCCTCCGCCGCTGGATCAGCCGGAAAACGCATGGTGGATTTGTCTACACATCCAACGTCGACGGCCACTTCCAGTTGGCCGGATTCTCACCAGAGCAAATCTACGAGGTCCACGGAGCCATCGGCGCGATGCAGTGCTTGTCAAGCTGCGGCGCGGGGATCTTCCCCGCCCATGCGCACTCCGTTGTCATTGATGAGGAAACCATGCGCGCAGTCCCTCCCTTACCGCAATGCCCGCGATGCGGAGGGCTGGCGCGACCGAACATCCTCATGTTCGGCGACTGGGGCTGGGACCCGTCGCACGCGGAGATCCGGCACGCTCAGTTGAAGTTGTGGCTGCGCTTGATCAGCGGCGCGGAGCTGGTCGTCATCGAATGCGGCGCGGGGACCGCGGTCCCCACCGTTCGACTGACCTGCGAAGACATCACCCGGCACCACGGCGCGACCTTGATCCGGATCAACGTCCGCGAGTTCGAGGTCCCCGCCGGCCAGATCTCCCTGCCGATGGGAGCTTTTGATGCCCTCCGCAAACTCGACGAGCGGCTGGGCGAGCCTGCAAGTCAGTGACCCGGTGGGGCGCCAGGCTCGGCGCCGTCCAGACCATCCTGCGGGCGCTGGACGGGCTCCAGCGGAGCCAGACCCCGCAGCGAGCGGACGCGCTGGCAGTCTTCACTCCCCGCAGCGAACTCCCGACAAACCTGCGGTCGCGTCGGATAAATCGTGCACCGACCTCCGCCGCCAAGAAAACAACAAGCCTCGTGGAACGGCAGCGGGAACAGGCGATAGGACCACTTCGGCGTCTCGAGCCAGGCGGCCAGCTCTTGGCATTCGGCGGCGATCCGCGGCTCGCGCTGCGCATCCTCGCGACCGGCAAAGATCGCGTAGGTGCCGCAGCACGCGGCACATCCATCACATTCGTAATCAGCCGGCATGAGGACCTTGGAAGAAAAAAAGACCGTCCCGCACGCTCGAGAACGATTCGAGCTGTTGCGGAAGTTGCTTGAACCCCTAACTGGAGCCTAGCGACCAGCTCCGGAGGCTGGCAAGATCGGAAAGCCCTTTTGGCGCGAAGGAGGATTGTCAAGCGGCTGAACCTGGCCCGCACGGCGAGATTCTGCACGACGGGGGATTGCCTGATAAAGGGCTCGGTCCGATGCAAATGCGCGATCGTATGGCTGCTGGCGGCAGCGACATGTCAGGTCGTTGCAAGAAGACGGGCATTCACGGACAGCAAGGAACCACCCCCCTCCGCGTCCGCGAAGCCAGCCCCGAAGAAGTCCGAAGCTTCCACAGCGGCAATAAGCGTGCCCACCCTGGCGACGTTCAAGGTCGAGAGAGGGCCGCTGAAGGTAGAAGTCTCTCTGCCAGGTGTTTCCGAGTCCACCAGGATGGCAGAAGTCTCAGGAAGCCTCGCATCAGACCGGGGACACCATGCTTAATTTTTCGGCGTTGGGCATGGTGTTCCCGGAACCTGGAGTTACGTACCATGTCCCATGGCTGTAGTGATTATCCCTCCAACAGGCCCAAGGCGATCTTCTTGGCCTTACTCACGGCTTGTTATCCAGGAGAGTCAGCGGTTCGCTAGGTAGACGAGCAGTCCGGCGATGCTTAGCGGTATGAGAATTATCCCTACGCCAAACCCAATGAGTTGAAGATCAGTGTAACCGCCGTTGGCGTTGATCCTGGCTTGCCTTATGGCTTCCCTCTCGGCTCTTGCCGCCTCGGCTGCAACGCGAATAGCCTCGGCTTCTCGCTCGTGCTGCTCCCTCACCTCACGTAACTGCTCTTCGAGTGCTTTTTGCTCTCTTACCCGCGTTTTGCGATCTGCTTCCTTTGCCAAGAGTTCGGCGTTGCCCGGAATTACCGGTTCTTGCTCCGGCCGATGCAGTGTTTGAACAAGGTTGTGGCCACAGGAGCGACAATACGGCCTAGAGTATTTGAGTGAAATTTGTCGGCCGCAGCTCGGACAATAGGGATATCCATTACGCCACACTGCGTTCTGAGATTTGTTGATAGCAGCGATTATTGCGAAGATGGCGCCTATAATCACGAGTATAGCGGAGATGGTGGCTCCTACTCCATCCCCGCCTCCCCGGGCTGCGAATACCAGAATTATCCCGAACACGCACATCGTGAGGCCTTTGAGATGCACGACGATACGACCTTAGCAGCGCCGCACCGGGTACTTCAACGCATTTGATCCGCCACCCTACCCACAAGATTTTAATGAGTAGAAGTCTCTCTGCCAGGTATTTTTGAGTCCACCAGGGTGGCCGAAGTGTAAAGCTTCGCCGAACCCGTTTGGGGCTGCGATGGGCGTGGAGGGTCGTTCGCCTCGGTCGGCCGGCCGGCTTCGACGTCGAGTTGAGTCCGTCCCCCCGAGGGTCAGGAACTGTCGTCGGGTTT
>JBKQMU010000011.1:0-4472 GCA_052146555.1 Isosphaeraceae bacterium | reverse complement strand
CCACGGTGCAACAAACCGCCCCAGAGCCCGCCGCCACGCCGCCAGATCCTGGTGCCACGCCGCGCATGTAAATCTGCAAATGCCTGCACTACAAGATGTTGCGGCTGTATACTGTCGAAGATCAGTCTGACAGAGTAAACCAACGCACGGACGATGATAAAACGCTACTATTGGCGACGAGAATTCTAACAGATGAAAATGGCCATTTCTGTAGGACAGAAGCTGTTTGACTCGTCAGGGAAGCCTGTTTCCCTCAAACCAAAACCACTGGCCGTCGGTGGAGAGGGCGCGATCTACGAGCTCGTTGATGACCCGACCATAGTAGCCAAGGTCTACAAGACGAAGCAGTCGAAGGAACGCTCGGAGAAGCTCAAGGTCATGGCGGAGCAGGCAAGTGCGGCCCTTTTGAAGGTCGCTGCCTGGCCCACTGCTACGCTTCACACATCAAGAGGGGGGGCGGTCGAGGGCATCCTCATGCCCAGGATCGTCGGGTCCAGGGAAATCCACCACCTGTATAGCGTCGCGCAAAGAAAGAAGGACTACCCCGAGGCGGACTGGACATTCCTCATCCACGCCGCGATGAATTGCGCGATCGCATTCGAGAGAATTCACAACGAGGGGCACGTTGTCGGTGACGTGAACCAGAAAAACGTGCTCGTATCCAACAATGCCACCGTACAGTTCGTGGATTGCGACTCCTTTCAGGTACGGGCAAGAAACGGGAAATACTACCGGTGCAGCGTCGGCGTCCCGGAATACACGCCTCCGGAGCTCCAGGGAAGACCTTTTCGCGACATTGACAGGGAGCCCAATCACGATCTCTTTGGGTTGGCTGTTCTCATCTTTCACCTGGTGATGATGGGTAGACATCCCTTCTCCGGCGTCTACCAAGATCCGGGGGAGATGCCCTTGGAAAAGGCAATCCAGGGCGGGCGATTCGCGTACTCGGCCAAGACCCAATTCACCCGTATGAAACCCCCGCCAAATTCGCTTCCTCTGAGCATCCTCGACTTACGACTTGTGCAACTGTTTGAGCGCGCATTTGCTCCAGCAGGCCATGGATCTGCTCCTCGTAGACCATCACCCGCTGAGTGGGGCGAGGCCCTGAAGTCATTCTTGGGACAGCTTGGCATTTGTAAGGTTGATCATAAGCATGTATATCCCAAGCAATCCGACGTCTGCCCCTGGTGCCAATTTCTTGGCAGATCCGGGTTGTTCTTCTTCTTGCCTGGCACCCCGTCTGTTTTGGGCAGGATTCAGTTTGATCTGATGGCAGTCTGGGGACAGATCGAGCGCATTCCGCGGCCTGCTGCTACGTACAGGCAGCCGACGGCTAGCCCTGCTAAGGTCGTGGGCCAGCCAGTGCCACAACATATTCCTCCGCCAACGCCAAAGCCCGCAACTCCGCAGCTGCCCTCGGCTAACGGAGAGCCCGACACATTCTTTGACCGTCTGGCAGGGGCTGGAATCCTGGTCGGGCTTATTCTCTCGATGATCGCACCACCGGTTGGAGCCGCATGTATTGTTTGGTTCGGGGTTTGGTTAGTTGTCCTCCTCTCAACTCGCGGGCAGCGTCGGGCGGCATTGCGCAAGGCGCGAGAGTTGGAAAGGCAGAGGATTTTGTGGCTGACGGCAAGCATGATCAAGGCATGGGAACGCGAGAATTCAGAATGGTGCCAGGAGCACACAGAGCGAAAGATGAGGCTAGGCATGCTCATAGCCCGGGTGGATCAGCGAGAGTGGGAATTAAAGGAACGTTCGGATAAAGCGGTTTGCGAGTTTGAATCCGTTCTGAAGAGACTCGAAACGAGCAAAGTCGACTACGGGAAGGCGAAAGACTCTTACTCGAGGGACGTTGCGGACTCCACCAAGCGATCTCCCGAGATTCAGCTAGAGCGGCACCTCGATTCACATCTGATCCGCGACGCTAAGATCAAGGCCATGACCACGGATCGAATCTTGAGCCTGAGCTCCTTTGGAATTGAAACCGCGGCGGACGTAGGGAAACTGGGAAGCCAGAAAGTCCCAGGTATAGGCCCGGTCTTGACGCGGCGGCTCCGCGAGTGGCGTGACTCGCTATCCCGTTCGTTCACGGCTAGGCCCGGGCTGCCGAGTGAGGAAAAGGCAGTCATCGATCAAAGACATCTTCCTCGGCTGAGACAACTGGAGAGGGTGCTTCTGGACGGTCCACGGCAACTCAAGGAGATTTCTTCCCGGTACGATTCTGAAAAGAAGAGTGCCCTTGCTCGAATCGGTGAGACAGTTGGCATGCTTAGCCAAGCACAGAGCGATGTAGAGATAATGGACAAGATGCTTCCCAAGCAATCAAGCTAATTTTCGGCTCCTCCAGCCCTGAGTAGGTCATAAGTCCTTTTTATAAGCTGCTGTATCTCAGAAAGTCGCCGCATGCCCACGGACGGGCGTAGCCAACTTAGACGCTCTAACGGCGGGCAATGCCTCTGTCTGCTATCTGCGATCTGCAATTTGCAATGCTAGAGCCAGCAGCCCCTCAGCCGGTACGCCCAACGATTCGCTCGTTCCGGAAAAGCGAAGAAACCCACGTCACTTCCGCGGCCCGTCTTCGACATCGCTTCGCTGAAAGCCCGCACCGAGGGCTCCCCACCGGGACGCTCGACAGTCCGGCCGTTTCAGGAAATTGGAAAAAAACGCACGGACTTGGGCTTGGCGAGGCACTGATATTCTCAGAGAAAAGCGCCCCCTTCACCCCAGTGGCCGATCGGACGCCATAACCGGGAGATTTTCCGCAATGCGACTGACCCTGCGAACCCTGCTTGCCTGGCTCGATGATACGCTTCCGGCCTCGCAGGTTCGGGAAATTGGAAAGCAAGTCGCCGAAAGCGCCTATGCTCAAGAGCTCATCGAGCGGATTCAGCGAGTCACGCGCCAGCGCCGGCTATCGGTCCCGAGCCGGACGGGTCCCGACGCGATCGACCCCAACATCGTCGCCTCCTACGTGGACAACCATCTCGATCCGGAGCAGGTTGCTGAGTACGAGAAGAAGTGCCTGACTTCGGACGTGAACCTGGCGGAAGTATCCAGCGTGCACCAAATCCTCAGCCTGCTGGGGCAAAAGGTGCACGTGCCGGGTGAGGCCAAAACGCGGATGTATCAGCTCATCAAAGGCAGGGAATCGATTCCTCCGCCCCGGCGCGACGGCGTCAGTCCAGCCGCTGCCGAGCCTGTGACCAACCCGATCCAGCCCTGGGTCGCTCCTGAACCGCCCCGCCGGAGCCGGCTGGAGCGCTACGGACCGGTCGCCGCCTGCCTGGCGCTGATCGCTGTCCTTGGCTGGTCGGCGTACCGAAGTCTCACGCCACCGACCTCAGAAGCCAGAACAGGAGTCCGCCTCGTTCCGGACGAGGACGGCGGACTCGGCCCCCCCCCAGAGATCGATTTCACGTCCGTTCCGGCCACGCCAAACCCAGCCGCGACGAAGTCACGAGTGCCCACCGCGGAACCGCTCGGTTCCAGCGCGCCGAACGTTAGCGCGGCCGGCGCACCGCCCGAAGCCATCGTCGGGCCCATCGCTTCCAAGGAACCGCTCGTCGCTTCCGGCAATGCCGCAAACGCAGCCGCAACGGGTGTTGAAGCCGCGGCTCCCAGCGCCGCCCTGCCCAATAGCAAGCCCAAGGCCGACGTCCCAGCGCCGAGAGCAGCACGCACGGTGCCTGCCGACGCCACTGGCGTTGTGGATAAATCCGACGGATTCTTGTTGCGACTCAACAACGACAAGCGCGAATGGGAGCGAGTCGGCGAAGGGACCGCCCTGGGCGTCGGCGACCGTTTGCTCTGCCTTGCTCCGTTTCGTGCCCGCGTCGTCGTCGCCAAGACGCCTGTCACGCTCCTGGGTGAAACGCACGTGCGAGTGGCCGGGAAGCAGCCCGGCGAACCGATCCTGGAGCTGATCGAGGGACGAGCCCGGATCGACGGCTCCGCCCCTCCCGGATTTTTCAAGATCGTTTATGCCAGTCAAACGGTCGGGATCGACTGGCCATCGCGTGGCGCGCTGGGTCTGGAGAGTACCAGCCAGTGGCATTATGGCCAGCCACCGGCACAGCCTGCCCCGCTTGCAATCTATGCCTCCGAGGGCGAGCTCAAGCTGACGTTGAACCAACTCACGGAAACTCTGGCCGGTCCGGGCACAATTCTGGCCGACGGAGGGGGCCGGTTCGAGACCCGGGCCGCCAAGAACTTGCCCGCGTGGCTGACCGAGCCCGAACTCTCGGAGAAGGACCGCAAGCTGAGCGAGGAGTTCCTCCGGCAGTTCTCTCCGGACCGCCCGGTGCTCACGGATATCGTGGTGGCCACCGAGAGCGACTCGCCGGTCAACAAGAATCACGCCATCTTCGCAGTCAAGGCGATGGGTGAGTTCTCGCTCCTGACGCCCATCCTATCCCGCCCTAATGACTCGCTTGCCCGTCAGAGCACGATCTCCGCCCTCCGCGCGTTCA
>JBKQMU010000010.1:0-7569 GCA_052146555.1 Isosphaeraceae bacterium | reverse complement strand
AGGCATTGTCGTTTTCGAGTGAGCGCTTCTCCGAATTCCATCATCTCGTTTCGTGGCTTGTTTTACAGGGCGCAAGCCACTGTCAGCCATATGTCAATCTTCGTATCACGCTTGTTTTAGGATTAGATACGACATTGCCCGCGCCCGCTCGATGGTTTCTCTGAGCTTATTTCGCCATGAGGGATCGTCAAGCTTCTGTTTGAGCATGCCGGCCGCGATCTGGATCGGCTCTTCGTGGGCCGAGGAGAAGACGGAACGGAAGACGATCCCTCCCAGGTGGTCGGGACGAAGCGCCAACTCCAACCCGGCAACGTGTACATGGCAGCCCTTAACGACCCAGTCATCGCTGACGGGCGAAATGCGACACATCGGTCCCCCGGAGCAACTTCCGGCTTAGGAGGGCCTTGCTGGAGTTGCGCTGGGCTACGAGCCCTGGACTCAGAGAGACCTGCTAATATAGTCTTCGATATCCTGTGCCATCTGGTCAAGCCGGCGGGCTGTCTCGGCCTTGGCGTCGGCCAGGTGAGCAGGGCCTTTCACCTCGGTGCGGGCAAAGAGGTAGAACTTGATCTTCGGCTCCGTGCCCGAGGGGCGGGCCGCGAACCGCACGCCCGGCTGCGACGTGTGGAAGATCAAGAGATCGCCGGAGGGCTGGGGCAGGGGCTGGGTGCCGCGCGAGCCGGCCAGGTCGCGGATCTCGTGGGCGGCGTAGTCATAAACCTCGGTCACAGCAAGGCCGGAAATCGACCCGGGAGGATTGTTGCGGAACGCTTTCATGAGCGCCAGGATCTTCTCCAGGCCCTCGCGACCCTTGTACGTCTTGTTGATCAGGCGTTCGCCGTAATGGCCCACGTCGACGTAGAGGTCGTCGAGATACTCCATGACGGTCTGCTTGCGGTCCTTGACGGTGGCTGCCAGCTCGGCGAAGAGAAGCGAAGCGACGGCCGCGTCCTTGTCGCGGGCGTAGGTCCCTTTCAGGTAACCGTGCGATTCCTCGAAGCCGAAAAGGAAGCCGGCAGAGCCAGCCTCGTCCATTCGCTGGGCGATCCACTTGAAGCCGACCAAGAGATCATCCTCGGTGCGGATCCCCTCGCGCTGAGCGAGGGCCTTGGCCATCTGGGTGGAAACCAAGGTCGTGACCAGGTAATGATCGGACCGCAGCCGGCCCAGTGCCTCGGACTGCTTCATGACAAAGGCGGCAATGAGCACGGCGATCTGGTTGCCATCGAGGGTCTTCCACTGGCCCCGAGGGTCGCCAGTTACGGGTATCCCCACGCCGATGCGGTCGGCGTCCGGATCGCTGGCGATCACGAGATCAGCGTCGGTGGCCCGGGCCTCGGCGATGGCCGCCTCGAGGGCCCGCGGGTTCTCAGGGTTGGCGACGTGATCCGGCACGTTCGGGAAATCGCCATCGGGAGTCCGCTGCGAAGCCAAGATGTTCAGCCGCGCAAAGCCGGCGGCCGAAAGCGCGGCGGCCACCGACGTCTCGCCCACGCCGTGCAGGGGGGTGTAGACGATCGAAAGACCGCGCGCGTGACTGACGGACTCGGCCACCGCCGCGGCAATGTAGGCCTCGTCGACGTCCGAGCCGGCCGGCACGATCCGCCCCTCGGCCAAACCTTGCGCAAGCGGCATCTCCGGGATCTCGCGATCGGAGGCCGCCTTGACGCAGTCGATAATTCCCTGGTCGTCCGGCGGAATGACTTGGCCTCCCGTTGGCCCATAACACTTAAATCCGTTGTCCGACGGCGGATTGTGGGAGGCGGTGATCATGATGCCGGCATCACATCGCAGATACCGCACCGCGAAGGAGAGTAGGGGTGTCGAACGGGCCTCGCGGAACAGATAGACCGTAAATCCCGCCGCCGCCAGCACGCTGGCGCAGCGCTCGGCGAACACTTCGGAATTGTGCCGGGAATCACGCGCGATCACGCACGAGCGGGGGGCATTACTCCCCTTGCTTGCCGTCACGTAATCGGCCAGCCCGCGCGCGCTCTCGGCCATCGTGCGGTCGTTCAGGACGTTGGTCCCGACTGGATACATCGTGCCGCGCCGGCCACCCGTGCCGAACTCGAGCACAGCGAAGAAGGAATCATCGAGCGCTTTCCAGCGGCCCTCGGCAATGTCCTCACAAAGCCGCGGTTGATACTGGGCAAACGGACTCTCGGTCAGCCAGCGGCGGATGGCGGCCGAGGCCGACGAGGAAAGCTGTCCGGACGTCTCGGCTTGGCCCACTTTGGCGAGTGCGTCGGCGACACTGATCATGGTTGGAAAACTCCTCGCTCTGGTCTCGCGATTGTCGTCCCAAGGCTAACTCGATTGGACCGCCGGAGCAAGCCGCCGACGGCCGGCCGCGACTGGCCCGTTTCTTCCGTGGGACCGCCGGTTCGGCCGGTTCGGTCGTCGTAAGCCTTGACTTTAGAGAAAGTTTTGGAAAAAACTCGCTGGCTGGGCCCTTGTAAATGAGGGTCTTTTGTAAGTTCGTCTTGACATCAAAAGGGCGGAGCCCGCGCAGTCCCGAGTTCCAACCCTCACCCGGCATCGAACCGGCCCCTTGCTGGAATCCGTAACCTGCCTCAAAACAGTGGGTTGGCAACAAGTGGACAATCTTCGATCGGTCCGCCAAATCATCTGGCACGCGACTTGCTTTCCCACCTCTTGCCGCCCCGCCACCAACGACTTCAGAATCCCGCATTTTTCCTCAACTTGCCAGGGGCTAGAACCGCGATCTCTCAGGGTGGATGGGATCGCCGATGACGGCCAAGCCACTATGCTTGACCGAAAGCCGATAGACAGGGAGGTCTGTGATGACGCGGCCGAAGAATCGACGATCGCTCCGCTTCGAGAACCTGGAATCGCGCAACCTGCTCTCGAGCGTGGGCGTCACGCCGACGGTCGCGGAGCAGTACATGCTCGAGCTCGTCAACCAGGCGCGGATGAACCCCCAAGCGGCCGCCCAGAGGCTCACGAGCAGCATCGATCCTGCGCTTCAAGAGACACTCAACTACTACCACGTTGATGTGAACCAGGTGGCGCAGGAGATCGCAAGCGCCCCGGCCAAGGCTCCCCTGGCGTGGAACTCGGATCTCGCCTCCGCGGCCCAGGCGCACAGTCAGGACATGGCCAACAACAACTTCCAGTCGCACACCGGCAGCAACGGATCGAGCGCCCAGGATCGCATGCAACAGGCCGGCTACACCAATCCGGCCACCAGCGGCGAGAACGTCTACGCCTACGCGAAGTCGGTCGACAACGCCATGCAGGCCTTCCTCTTCGACTGGGGCGTCGCCGACCAGGGACATCGCCGCAACATCCAACAGTTCAACACGTCGGCAAGCAATCAGTATACCGACGTCGGCATCGGAATCGTCTCAACGCCCGTCAGTTCTTCCCCCTCGTCCGTCGGCCCGATGCTGGTCACCCAGGACTTTGGGAGCCAGCAGAACGAGCAGCCGCAGCTTGTGGGCGTCGCCTACAACGACAACGAGCACACCGGCCTCTACGCCATGGGCGAGGGCCAGGGCGGCGTGAAAATCGACGCCACAAACATCGCCACCGGGCAAACCACCAGCACCGAAACCTGGTCCACTGGCGGCTACCAGATGCCTCTGTCGCCGGGAGACTACAAGGTCACCGCAAGCCAGAACGGCACCGTCATCCAGACCGTGAACCTGACCATCGGCAGCGAAAATGTCGAGCAGGACTTCCTCCTGAACCGTGCCTGGGACGGCCGCTCCGTCAGCGAGGTTGAAAGCTCGATCACCCCGGCCAAATCCCAGACGAGCTCTGCACCGACCTGGAAGTCCGCTTCGGTCTCGGCCCCCGCGCTGGCTAACTCTTCCATATCGGTCTCGAGCTCGAACTCCACGACCAACCCGAGCTCCCCGCCCAAGACGAGCTCGAACTCCACGTCCAGCTCGAGCTCGAACTCCACGACCAACCCGAGCTCCACGTCAACCGCCAGCCAGAAATCGTCCTCGACAAGCGTGGCGATCTCATCGCACGTTGCCGCACCGGCTTCGATCCCGTCGGTCGTCTACAAGCCTGCTGACGCCTCGAGCTGGACCATGTGGAAAGCACAGCTCAACTGATCGCGTTTCCGAGTCTCTTCCCATGGCGTCGCAAGAGGTGGGTCCCGGCCCGCCTCTTTGCGTTTTCTGGGTCATGGGGAATCGCAGTTTGCAGTGGGCAGTAGGCAGCCGGTTCAAGGCACCCGCGGGGACCAGCCTCGCGAAGACGCGAGCGTGAAAAGCGGGGAAGCGTTATGGCTCACTGAAGAGCTTCGGCTTGAAAAATGCATCCACGCCCGCATTCGAGCATAGATATACTGCATCTCGGGATCATGCGCTCTGCACATTGACAGTCAGCGATCGCCGATGAGGCTCGGTCCGGTGCTGCCAAAGGCAAAGTCCTTGCCAGGTGCCCAGGGCGCATCGACCGCTGGCGACGGCGAGCGAGATCGACGTCTGGGTGAAGAATCGTGCGGATGTGCGCGGGCATGCCGTCCGGACCTTCAAGCTCGTGGATGAGGGCGAGATCGCCGTCGGCAACGAGTCGGGCGGCGAAGTGATCGAGATCGCGGCGGACGGTCGGGTCAGAGTTCTCGCAGACACGGCTCCAAGGCTACGCAAAGGACTGAGGCGCCTACTGCCTTTGCGGAATTGGTCGGGAACGAGGGTGGAAGCGGCCGTGGGTAGACCAGGCAAGCACTGATGCCGGATCAAGCGAACATAAGGCCCATTATCAGACCCACGCGGCAGAGGCGGAGGTTACATCGCTCATCAAGCTCAGGATCAAATCGGTGGCGGCGGCCGGTGAATGAAGAAGAGCGCGATGATCACGCCCACGCCAACGATGTGCAAGAGCGCGGTCAGTACAATAACTCCGTAGATCGTCTGTTTGCCTTCGTCGGGGCGTTCCTTGCTGTGCAGGATCTGAGCGAAGACCACGGAGCAAACCCAGTTCCAGTGCAGCATGACATGCACAAGCACGCCCAAGGCGAAGACGCACAGAGACGCGAATTCGATATCGTGCCACTGGTCGTAAGTCAGTCCCCAGAGGGTCCAGCCCCCAGCCAAGGTGGGCGCAGGGAAAAGAAATTCCAGGACCCCCGCAATCCAGCCCAAAAGCATGAGCGAAACAAGAATCGTGGTGTCGAGCCAGAAGTTGACGACCGACATGGAGAGGCGCTTCTTGCCCTGACTTTGAGACTTGGCGGGCCGGCCTGGAGGCTTGGATGCCGATTCTCCTTCGCGAGTCGCTATGGTGACCACTCTCAAACCTCGAGCTAATGAGTGATAAGGGCGGGCAATATCAGGAGGTCCGCCAGGAATGATGGATCTCTGCAGGCGGTTCTTATCAGTAATTAATAGGGCTACAAACCCACTTCCATTAATAGGGCTACAAACCCGCTTCGGCAACCTCCTATTTTTCAGGATCGCGCCGGTTAAGAGAGCCTCGATGCGTCGGCAGGGCGGCTCTAATCTCCATAAAGGGGAAAACTTTTTTTGCTGCGTGCAGAGGAGTCTTGAATTTGGTTTCGGCGCTCGTTATGGTCACGCAAAAGCGGCCAGATACGTGCTATTATTTCGCTTCGGGATGCCGCCGATGGCACCCGCGTGATCATTTCAGAGCAGAGAGGGCAGCAGTGAGGGATCGCATCGCGCTCTTGGCGACTTGCCAGGTTGTCTTGTTGATTGCGGGATGTGCCCGCCAGCCTGAACCCCGCTTCAACCTCGGAGCTCAGACTCTGAGGCTCAAGACCGAATTCCAGCAGCAGATCGCTCGGATCTTGAGTGACCAGTGCGGCCGGCCACTGGCTCCCAAGCTGCTGGGAAACACCGCGGCCACCTCGAAACACATGAAACGCGGAGCCGAGATCTACTCGCGGTACTGCGTCCAGTGCCACGGAGTCAACGGTGACGGCAACGGCGTGGCGGCGCAGTACCTGATTCCCAAGCCCCGCAATTACACTTTGGGCATCTTCAAGTTCACGTCCTGCGCGTATGGATATAAACCGCTGCGCGACGACCTGATCCGGACGGTCCGGCGGGGTATCCGGGGGACGTCGATGCCGGCCTTCTCACTTCTGCCCCGAAACGACCTGGAAGCCGTGGTCGATTACGTGATTGCGCTGACGCGACGTGGAGAGCTCGAGTCCAAGCTTGCCGACCAGGCCGAGTTCGATGAGAAAATCGACGAGGAGAAACTCCCCGAGGTCATCGCGGACCTCGTCGGCAAATGGGATGCGGCCAACAGCCAAGTGGTCTATCCCGGCACGCCGATGCCAATCTTCAAGCGTGCCAATGTCGACGAGGGCAAGCAGGCCTTCCTCACCAGGGGCTGTTCCAAGTGCCACGGCGAGGATGGGCGAGGAATGCTGTCCTCGAACGTGGGAACCGATGCCTGGGGAAACCCGACGAAGGCCGCCGATTTGACTTCCGGTATGCTGCGGGGCGGCACCGATCCTTTGGACATCTACCGGCATATCGACGCCGGGATCAACGGAAGTCCGATGCCTTCGTTCCGGGACGCCCTGAAAACCGAGCCTCAGACCATCTGGAACTTGGTCAGCTACGTCCTGGATGTCGCCGACATCCGCCGCCGCGGTCTGACTCCGGATTCCGGGTACCTCGACAACGGGATGCTCAAGCCGCTGCCTGGCGTCAAGCCCGGCGCCGCGGCTGCCACGCCAGCGCCGTCGGCTACACCCGCCGCCACCCATACCACATCGCGGCCCGAAGACGCCAGTCGGGTGGCAGCCCGCTGACTCGCCAATTGCGGCTTTCCCTTGGGCAGTGCCCGCTAGACCGCCAGGAAGATCACGAGGGGATCGATGACAACTGAGCTAGAGAACAAGCTCCGGGAACTGGATAACATCAAGGCCAAGCTCGAGCAGCTCGAAAACGAGGTCGCCGCGGCTAGTCTCGGACCGGGCTGGCGCGCTACGAGCTACTATGGTGCCTATTACGCCACGGCGGGGTGCCTCCTGGGCATCGTGGCGGCGCTTGTCAGCTTGGCCGTCAATCTGATCGGGGCACCGCTTGCCGGCAAGAGCCCGCTGGAGCTGATCCGCGTTTATTTGACCTTCCCCCTGGGCGAGAAGGCCCTCCAGCTTACCCAGGGACAGATGACCTACGCAGTCAACGACCGGGTGATCGTGACATTAGGCTTAACCCTTTACCTGCTAACGGGCATGATCCTGGGCATCCCGGTCTACATCGCCCTGAGCCGTCTGGCCGCCAAGGATGGGCTGGGCAAGCGGCTCATCGTGGCCAGCGTGGTGTCGCTCTTGATCTGGCTCGTCATGTTCTATGGCATCCTGTCGTGGCTCCAACCTCTGCTGGTAGAGGGAAACCCGGGGAACTGGATCACGAACAATGCCTACCTTCCTTGGTGGGTGGCAGCGGCAACACACCTGGTCTTCGGTTGGACCATCGCGCTGCTCTATCCCCTGGGTGAGTATCACCCCTACCATCGGCTCACCGAGAGCGCCGCCTAAGCGCGGGTCTGAGGGCTTCGCCCGGGCCGCCCGGCTTGGCGGCCGGAGAACGTCGTTTCATCGTTTCG
>JBKQMU010000009.1:0-3869 GCA_052146555.1 Isosphaeraceae bacterium | reverse complement strand
TGTTCTGGGGCTCGATCTTGACGAGCTCGGCCAGTGGATCCTGAAGCCGCCGTCCGATCGAGATGGCGCTGCGGAGCGTCGCATCGAACTCGGGAAGCTCCTCGCGGCCGACCTGGCTGGTGGA
Organism: Isosphaeraceae bacterium; assembly: GCA_052146555.1. GTDB lineage: Bacteria > Planctomycetota > Planctomycetia > Isosphaerales > Isosphaeraceae > Aquisphaera. The sequence goes on along the minus strand of JBKQMU010000009.1, from coordinate 3,745 downwards.
GTAAACACTGGCCCCAGCCTCGTTGACGATCACGTACGCGAGCTGCGCCAGCAGAGAGTCGGCCGGGTGCGGCGCAGGGGGGGTAGGGGGCGGAGGCGGCGCTGACGGAGGCTAGGCCGGGAACCACGCGAGCGTGGATGGTCATGCTTTCCCGCCCTACCACGCGATAGCGCCGCAGGAGCCTCGGCGGCTCTCGGATGCTCGCCGCCGGCCGTCACCGCGACGTTATCACCGGGAGCCGAAGGCGCGGTAGGTTCGGCCCCAGCGTCCGATGGGGGAACTTCAGCCGGCGACGGCTCCTCGGTCGGTTCGTGCATTTGCCCCGGCATGTGCGCCCCGGCGGACGCAGCCGTTTCATCGGCCGCAAATCCCTCAACCGCCGCGGCTGGCTCGATGCCGTGGGCCGAAGGTTCGACTTGCTCGACGCCAGGTTCCGTGACCGCCGCAACCGTCGAGGGCAGAGGAGAAGACGAATCAAGCTCAGAGTGCGGCGCCGGTTCGCCCGGTTCATCCATGTCGCCCGGTTCGTCGGGGTCACCCGTTTCGTCGGGGTCCTCGGGCTCGTCGGGCACCACGAATTTTTGAGGCGATGGGACGTCCGGGCCGGAGTCTGAGCCGGCAGCATGATGCTCGGCCCTTGGTTCATGGTTGTGAGGAGGCGTCGTCGCGACCTCGGGTTCATGGTTGTGAGGAGGCATCGTCACTAAATCCGAGTCCGAGCCAGGACCCTCCTCGGAATCGGTGTCAGCCTCGGGTGAGGCCGGCTCAGGCGCCCCGCCGAGGATGGGAGGCAGCACTTCTTCCTCGGCCGGCGTCACGCCTAAGGGATCATTTTCCTCTGGGTGGTGTTCCAATTCCGGTTCAGCCTCGGCTGCTGGATCAGCTTCATCAGAAGCCAGCTCGCGATCCGGCGGCTGGTGGTCCGGCCCTTCGCTGGTGGAGGCTGGTTCGGCAACGGCAAGGCTAGCGGGCTGCGGCGCCTCGTCTCCGGAAGCGTTGGCTGGGCCCGGGGTTTCCGGTTCGTGATGGCCCGGACCCTCCGCGCCCGCGTGGTCCGGGGATTTGGGCACCTGGTCCGTACCCGGTGCGACCTCAGCCGCGGCGCTATAGTGCTCAGCGTGTGCCGGGTGTTGCTCGCCGTGCCCAGGATGCTCGTGATGCTCTTCAGCGTGCTCGTGATGCTCTTCAGCGTGCGCGGGGTGGTGGTACTCGATGGGCGCGGCGGGATGATCGTACTCGGGGGCGATGCTATGCGGCCAGGGCCGCTCGTGCTCGCCGGCGGGCATGCTGGTGACACTCGAGGACGGGGTCAGCCCGGCCTGGCTGAACTCGATGCCCTCGGCGATGATCTCGGCGATGAGCTCTTCGGTCTCCCGGCAGGCCGTGCCGTTGCCGATGGCGACGACTCCCACTTTGTGCTTGCCGACCAGATCTTTGAGCAGCAGCTTGGCTTCGGACCGCCGATTCTGGGGCACGTGGGGATAAACGACGGCGTGATCGAGCAGATTGCCCTGAGGATCGAGCACCGAAACCTTGCATCCGGAGCGGAGTCCGGGGTCGATGGCCAGGACCACTTGCTTGGGAATCGGCGGCTGCAACAGCAGGCTACGCAGGTTCCGTGCGAAGACCTCGACGGCGTGCTTCTCGGCGGCCTCCGTCAGGTCGCGGCGAACCTCGCGCTCCATGCTGGGGAGGATCAGGCGGTCCAGGGCGTCGAGAGCCGCGGTGCGGAAGAAGTCGCCCTGGGGATGACCTTCCAGGGGAAGCTGGTGGAAGAAGGCAGCCTCAAGATCGGGGCGAGGGACTTCGAGCTTGATCTTCAGCGGCCCTTCCTTGTCGCCCCGGTTGATCGCCAGCACGCGGTGTGGAGGCACCTGGGAGAGCGGCTCGGAATAGTCGAAATAGTCGCGATACTCGAGCCCTTGCCCCTCGGGAACCTCTCCCTTGGTGGTGACGATCTTGCCGGTCTTCCACACCATCCTGCGCACGGCGTCGCGCACGGCCGCCATCTCGCTGATGGCCTCCGCGAGGATATGGCCAGCGCCCTCAAGAACCTGTTCGGGGGTCTCCAGGGCTTTCTCGGCACTGACGAACTCCTGCGCGGCGGCGATCAAGTCGGTCAGTTGCTCGTCGCGATTCCAGACTCGCAGGGCCAGAGGCTCAAGCCCCTTCTCGCGGGCATCCGAGGCCTTGGTGCGCTTCTTGGGCTTGAAGGGGAGATAGAGATCCTCCAGCCGCTTCGGATTCTCGGCTGCACGGATGGCTGCTGCCAAGTCGGGGTGCAGCTTGCCCTGGGTCTCGATCGCCTTGAGGATCGTCTCTTTCCGCTCGGCTAGTTCCCGGAGTCGCTGAACGCGGAGCTGAATTTCGTGTATCAACACTTCGTTCAGGTTGCCGGTCCGTTCCTTCCGGTAGCGGGTGATAAACGGAACCGTGTTGCCCTCGTCCAGCAACTGGACGACGCTTTCAACCTGAACGCGCCGAATTTGCAGATCCTGCGCGACTCGGCCCAGGTCAACCGGAATCGGGTTGTCCATCGAGACTTAACTCTGCACCAGGAGTGACGACGGCGACGACGAGAGGCAGATCAAGAGGCGATCAGCAAATCCCGCCGCGAAGGCGGCTCGCTCGCGATAAATCGATGCACACAATGACGCCCAGGGTCTATCTGCTTGGTGCGCCCAATCTAAAGGATTGAACACCTCGTGTCAAGAACCAGAATGCTCTCTCCCGTGTTCCCAACTTCCTCCATGAACACGGCTTGTGACCTATCTTAAGAGATTCTGGGAAAAATAGGTGGAGGGTATGCCAGATACCAGCACACCCCCCCTTGATTTTCAGGCTCAGCACCGGCCGCGGCACGCAAGGGAAGCTGGCTCTGGCTCATGCATGGATGCGGCTTAGCCCCCCTTCCACCAGTTAAAGTAAAAGGGATAAGGGTAGGGGCCAGGTCCGGGAGCGAGTGGGTCAAGGTCGTAAATCGGCACGTAACTACCCATATTGTAGTACATTCCGATTGGCCGAAAGGGGTCTACGATGCCCTGCAAGGCCAGCAGCGATCGATGCCAGGGAAGGCACGACGAATTAACCTTGCCGGTGCCGGGGCTGCCGTAGAAGAACGGATAGACACTCTCGGTGCAGGCCGATTTCCATCCCAGGCCATACAATCCCTGCGTGCAGACATAGTTGGGATGTTTGACCAGTCCCCGGTCGGCGAAACGAGTCCCATAGAAGTTGTCGCGGTAGGGGTCCGGAGGGAGTCCTCGCGCCGGCATTGGGGCTGATCGCATCAGCAGACCGCTGCGCTCGTTGAGATCCTTGACCCGAGCTTCGGGATACTGGGCCCAGGCCGCCTGGCCAAGACTGAGCAAGAGAACCGCCGCGAGTGCTCCATAAGCCGGCCTGAAGCGGTCGCGCGGTAGGGCCGGTTTCTGGTCCCGGCATCGATTCCACTTGATCTTGCGCCGGTTCAGTCGCATGAATGGGTCTCCTCCGGGTCCCTTTGGCCGAGGCCGTCCTGGCTGGCCGGGTTTGCCAACTCGGCCCACGAGCCCGGCGTCAATGCGCCAGGCCGTGGGCACGCAAACGCTCTGCACCCCATACAATCGTCAAGGATCGTTGGGATTCATTGGCGGGAAGGCAAAGTAATCGCGCGGCGACCGGGTCGTGACGACATAGGGAACGTATCCAGGTGTCAGCGGCACTGGCCCGCCGGGTCCGACGAACCAGTCGAACTTCTCGTGAT
>JBKQMU010000008.1:0-4142 GCA_052146555.1 Isosphaeraceae bacterium | reverse complement strand
CGGCATCCTCCACGACAGCGGGATTTGATGCCTAGAGGTATGGTGGCCGGCATGGTCAGAGCTACGCTGCGGTTTGCTGTTGCGTTGTATACAGCATCACCGGGTGCCACGCTCACGTCTGTGTGAGCGTGCTCTGCCGAGCGCGGTCTGGGAGATGCGGACACGCTTGCGAAGACGCAAGCGTGGCACCCGATAGTTTACTCTCGCGTCGCATCGAGTAACGAGGAAACCGAATCGCGCTACCCACCGGTTAACCACCAGTCCCAGCTCTGTGCTTCTTGCTGACGTTTCCGAGCCGATGACGTCTCCAGCTCTTCGAAAACTTCCTGCGCACGATCGCAACCAGCGCGGAGGGTGAGTGTGATGTGGTCGATCATGTCCCTCTTGAGGCCTCCAGCCTCCGGATCGCGCAGCAGCGTTTTGAAGCAGATGTGGTTCAGCATCCGGAGCGCGTCGCAGACCTGGTCGCCAGGATAGCCCTCCTCGAACCGGCGCTCGGCCAGATCGCCACAGTACGCCGCGAACACGGCGCGCTCCCGAGTGCGTACGGCGCTCTTCAGGTTGCGTAGCAGTAGCTTGGTCCTCCAACTTAACAGGTCGGCGTTCACATGCTGATAGGCTGGAAAGCGCTGGCGTCCCTCGGGGCCGGTTAAACGTCGCTTGAATTCATCGCTGATCTCGTCCTCATGCTTCTCCAAAAGTTCGTGGATCCGGAGGTTGATCTGGAGCTCGACCTGCTTCATGGCGGCATGATTGCGGCGGTGCCACTCCAGGGGGTCCATCTTCAGGTTCTCGATTAAGAACGGCATGCGGCGCAGGATGTCGAGGCGAGGTCGGGGCCCCCAGCCGAGGATTGCGCGGCTCTGGGTTGCTTTGACGGTCAATTGACGGTCGATATATTCCGCCATCCAGGTGCGCTCGAAGGGGCGCACTCCCAGCAGGCGGCCCATAAGGTCGCGTACCCACATTCCCGGACGACAGAGCGGCTTGGGCAGGAACAGGGGCTTGACGCGGTCGCCGAGATACTCGCGGGTGGCGACTCGAAAGAGGGCAAGGTGGGAAACAGCGCCGTCGGGGCTTGCGATCACGACCTGTCCAGGCGGCAGGATTGGCAGCTTGTCGATCAGGCATGACAGGAAGCGTGAGACCTCATGCACGTGAAGGTACGGGATGGCGGATTGCCCCATGCCGCCCAAGACGCGGTGATTCCACCGGCTCGAAAGCCACGTGTCCAGGAACATGTAGAGCGGCGGGTATTCGCACCAGTCGGAAAAAAGGGCGGCGAAGCGGACGATCACCGAGGAGAAGACATCGCGATATTCAGCGAGCATGTCCTCGCCGATTTTCTTGGTTCTCGCGTAGATATGATTTCCGTCGGCGAGACTGGTCTCGGTCAGGGCGGCTCCGGGCTGGGGGAAGGCGCTTGCGGCCAGCGAGCTCGAAAAGATGAAGTGCCGGGCACCCACGAGTCCACACAAGTCGAGAATATTGCGCAGCCCCTGCACGTTGGTGCGGTAGTACTCGGGGTGTTGATCGCCGGAGAAATCGTAATAAGCGGCCAGGTGGATCACGATTTCGGCGCCGCCCTCGGCAGCGATCTGTTCGAAGACCGCCTCGATGCTCTTGCGGTCGGCGATGTCTGCCTGGAACCACCTGATGTTCGAGTGGACTGGGGATTTCGAGCGCACCTGGGACCGCCGGGCGAGGCCATAAATCCGAAACCTATCCTTGAAGAATTCAAGGAGGTGACGTCCCACGAAGCCCGAAGCACCGGTGATGATAATCCGTCGCAGGGACATTTGTTTTATCCCCCGACGACGACAGCGTTGTCCTGAAGCCAAACCGGCACACTTCGAAGAGCGTGGTTAGGCGGCCCAGCCACCACCGCGCCGTCGGCGTTGTAGACCCCGCCGTGGCAAGGACAGTTGTAGGTCTGCGTTCCCTGGCTCCAGCGCACCTCGCACCCCATGTGGGTGCAGAGGAGCGACCGCGCCCTTATACCCTCTTTGGTGCGGAGAATCTCGACCGGACGCCCCTTGTGAAGAGCACGGATGCGGACACCCACGAGAATGTCCGTAACGGGGATGACCGCCTCGGGGGCTTCAGAATCAGGTCCCAGTGAACAGCCGCCAATCGCCAACACCAGAGCGGCCCCCCCCGCTCCACTCAGCATCTGGAGTACTGCCCGCCGTACGGCCGAGGCCTCTCCCTTCATGACTGTCCTCCTTCGCGGAATCTGATCCGCTGAGGGTTGCGACTCCAATCGTCGCATCGTGCTTCTTGGTCGATCAATCTCGACCGATCAATCTTGGAGAACCTCGATGGCCGTAGCCGAATCGGTAACAAGATGAGTCCAGACGCGGAGGTCTTGGCTCAGCAGTGGCCTCAGAGAATCGCTCTTGGTACTCATGGTTGCAGATCGGCTCGAGGGACCGGAAATGAGCACGATGTATCTGCCGCCTTTCCTGCAAATCTCAATAAGCTCGCTGATCTCAAAAAGCGTCACCGCGCGGATGCCGCTATCAATCACGATCGGCTTATGCTCCGAGTAGGGACGGAACAATACGTCACCCACCCAACCCTCCCTCTTGAGCGCGTCAAACCCCGTCGAGGAGTACTGCTTCATGAACTGGTAGAGTTGACCACTCTCGTTGTTCGAGCTGGCGTGTGACGTGATTAAGATATTGATTTTATGCTTTTCGTCGAACGATTCTCTCACGCCCGGCAACTTCACGACCTCTTCATATTCTCCGGTTCGGACGACGGCCCCGGAAAAAAGCCCAACGTACCCGACATTGGTCGTGGCCTCATTGAAAAAACTGAACATGGCGACGGGGGCCAGAATGGGCTCCCGGACGGAAAAGCCCGAAGTCAACGCATGAAAGACAAGATCGGGCAAGTCGCTCTCCGACTTCAGGAGCCGCCCGAGCTGCCTGGCAACCAACATCAGTGTGCTACCGGAACCCAGGCCGACATGGACCTCATCCTTCCTGGTGCCCAGCTCTTTGATGAGCGAGAGCGTCAACCTGGCACCGGCCGCGGCCACGTGCTCCAGCGCGCCTGGTCCTTTGACGTCCAGAACCTGGACGTTCCCGAGCTTCGCCTTGTACCGATCGGCGATTCTCTGCGCCAGCAGTTCGTTTCTGGGCGGTCGTAACTCCAGGAAACCTCGCCGCATCCCTTCCTGGATGATGGGATAAACTTTTTCGCGAGTGATATCATTCCTCCCAAGCTCTCTCCGAGCCCAGGCGGCAACTGCACTTGCACTCGCCTTCCCGTGCATTAGGAAGCGCGAGCATATCGCAAAAATGATACTGTCCTCCATAAGGTTATATCTCCATTCAGGCCGCTTTGGAGATGCCGCAGGCTGATCGTATGGTTCTCCCGCCCTGGCATCCGAAGCCGCCGGAAAACTGCTGTCCCGGACGAGATGGAGCCATTAAGTGCCCCTTCTCATCGACCACCGATCAGTCTCGTTCGTATGTATTCAACGTTCGGAGATGGAGTTCAGCGCATTTACATGTCTTTTCTTTATGTCGCAGTGTCGGTCCGATTCTCGATGACAATTGCCACGTGTTCCCGTAACCGTGGCAACGGCCCACAGTCGCGATCGCTGCGACAAACCGCATTCCGTAAGTTGATGATAGCAAAGAATTTAGTATTGACGTCAAGGGACAAGACGGCTATGATTTTGCTAGCTAATACCGAAGTGAGGAAGCCGAATTGGCGTGGTTCCTCGAACGTGCTTCGGCGCGAAGCCCGAGATTCATTGCGAGAATTCGCGTCATCGTCACAAGCGTCACCACTCCAAAATCGGGATGAATCGGTCCGGCAGGTTCAAGACTACTCGAATTCGGAAGACGCAACTACTTCCTTGTCCGGCCTTTCGGGGTTTCCAGATGGTGGGAACCGTGAGATGCTTGATGAGACTTTGCAGCCTGAGGGCCACTTGAACAACCGAGCGGGACATTGGGGGCAGGATTGCGATGGCTGAGGGAGGGCGCACGCCGAGAATGGACCGGAGCCGCATTTCATAAAAATTGACCGAGAATTGGGATTACTCTGTTGCTCTTGATCCCAGCTCTCATCAGAATCACCTGGTTCATGTAGCAAACTCACACGGGGGTGTTGAAATGGGAACC
>JBKQMU010000007.1:0-38314 GCA_052146555.1 Isosphaeraceae bacterium | reverse complement strand
TTACCGCTATCGCCAAGCGAGTCAACAAGACCCCGGCGCAGGTCTTGCTCGCCTGGGCCATCCAGCGCGGGACGGCCCTCCTGACCACCTCGAAGACCCCCAGCCGGATCAAGGAGAACTTTGAAGTTTCCACGCTTCCTCAAGACGCCATGCGGGAGATTAGCGAAGGAATCAAGTCGCGGGTCAGGTTTAATCCCGTTGTGGAGACCGGTGTTCCCGGGTTCATTGCGAGAGGATAGGGAGGTTGAGACAGTAATCACTCCAATGGGGATTTCCTATGCGACCTGACATTGTCGCCGGAGCTGTCTTTTCTGACTATGAGTTGTACGACCACACCGCGAAACGTATCGAGTGTTCACTGCTCGCGGGAACTTTTTTCTCCTCACGAGCGCGGGGGTGTGCGCCTTCTGCACCCTCGCATCGAGGTTCTTAGCCTGGGAGCGCGTCGTGGGCACGCCGACTTCCGTCCGGGAGTCTCCGGCGGAAGCCGTTGACGCAGGCATCGTGTTTGACCGCTACCTACTAATCGCCATGCCCGATGAAGTTCTCCGGTTTGATCTGGACCTTTTCAGAGCAACGAGGGTGAAAGACCTGTCGCGCGACGTCGGCTGGGATTCCGAGCCTACTCATCTCATGCCGGAATGGGAGAGCGAAGAATTGGAAGCCACACTCACCGCCGTTGGAGTAGCGGTAGATTAGGAAAGAAGATGCTGCCCCTGCGCGCGTCGGTCGGATCGACCGAAGAGTGGGGAGTATCTTCCCGGCTCGGCACCCACCTGTGCGCTTGTCACCATCAAGTCGTGAACGGTTGCGCTGCTGCCGGATGGTGACCGAGGCTCGGAGGCCGCGTTTGCTCCGCGGAGCTTCTGAAGAAACGGATTGCCATAGCGTAGAATAGTAACAGGGGAAGTTGTGTCCCCGCGCGACTGGAAGAGTCGGTCACGGAGTTTCGATCGGCGCGCTGAGAGACCTAAATGTCCACCGGGAACCCAGCGACGATCAGACAATGTCACAAAATGTCACACTCCAGCGCGAATTGCGCCAGGCCGAGTTTGCAGGCGATGCCGAGGATGACGGATTTGACGCTCTGAACGGCCGGCTTGCGCCGGAAGCTGGCCCGGAGGTTGCTCGATTGCCTCAAGCCCCGCCGCTCAATGGCAGCGAAGCAAACTTTGGTCAGGCCGGGACATCGAACCGGACGCCTTGCGCCAGCGGAGTCCCCGCACCGTAGTTGATCGTGCAGGTCTGCCGCCGCATGTAGGCTTTCCAAGCGTCGGAGCCGGCCTCCCTGCCGCCTCCGCTGGCTTTCTCGCCGCCGAAGGCCCCGCCGATCTCCGCGCCCGAGGTGCCGATGTTGACGTTGGCGATGCCGCAGTCGGATCCGGCCGGGGAAAGGAATTGCTCGGCCTCACGAAGGTCGCGGGTGAAGATGGCCGAGGAAAGGCCTTGCTCCACGCCGTTCTGGATGGCGATGGCTTCCTCCAGCTCGTTGTACTTCATCACATACAGGATGGGCGCGAAGGTTTCCTCGGCGACGATTGGCATGTCGGGACGGGCTCTGACGATTGCCGGCTCGACGAAGAAACCGGGTCGATCGAGCCGGCGGCCGCCGCAGACAAGGTGACCTCCCTGGCTTTGGGCCGTTTCGAGTGCAGATTGCATCGCGTCCACAGCGCCTTGGTGGATCAGCGGCCCTACCAGCACGCCCTCTTCCCAGGGATCGCCAATGCGTAGACTGCGGTAGGCTGCTACCAAGCGGTCGAGAAGCCGATCGTGTAGTGATTCGTGGACGATCAAGCGCCGGGCGGTCGTGCATCGCTGGCCCGCTGTGCCGGCAGCCGCGAAGACCGTGCCCCGGACGGCCAGTTCCAGATCCGCGCTGGGGGTGATAATGATGGCGTTGTTTCCGCCCAGCTCGAGCAGTGTCCGGCCCAGCCTCTTGCCCACCACCTCGGCCACCCGCCGGCCCATGCGGCAGCTTCCGGTGGCCGAGATCAAAGGAAGCCGAACGTCGGCAAGCAGCCGCTCGCCGATATCCCCGTCATCTCCCACACACAAGTTGAAGACTGACGGGAACCCTTCGGAGCGCGCCACCCGGCTGGCGATCCGCTGGACGGCAATCGCGGTCAAGGGGGCCAGGGGCGATGGCTTCCAGATCATCGTGTCGCCGCAGACGGCCGCGATCATCGCGTTCCACGCCCAGACCGCGGCGGGGAAGTTGAAGGCCGTGATGATGCCGACGGGCCCCAGGGGATGCCACACCTCGAGCATCCGGTGCATGGGCCGCTCGCTGGCGATGGAGAGTCCGTGCAATTGCCGCGAGAGCCCAACGGCGAAATCGCACATATCGATCATTTCCTGCACCTCGCCCTCGCCCTCCGAGCGGATCTTGCCCGTCTCCAGCGTGATCAGAAGCCCGAGGTCCGACTTCGCTTCACGCAGGGCCTGGCCAATCTTTCTGACCAGCTCACCGCGGACGGGGGGGGGCACTACGCGCCAGCTGAGAAATTGCCGGCACGCTTCCAGGACGATCTGGTCGTACGAATGCGCCCTTGCTTTGACGACCCGGCCCAGCGGCTTGCCTGTCGCCGGATTGATCGAGACCAGCTCGCCGCCGTCGGCGTCCTTCAGCCAGTCCGCGCCGCAGGCACCGCTGTTGGGCTCTGTCGGATCCAACCCCAGGCGGCCAAGTAGATCGATAACCATGGTCGCTTCCTTTGTATTGTCGCGTGGCCCTTCGTGCGTCTGGTCAATTTTAGGGCTTCGTCCGCAGGCGGTAAGCGACCTCGTGTTGCCCGCGACCTCAAGCTCGTGGACAATAGAGCTTCTCATGAGTGCTTGACCCCAGATTTGGATGGTCCGCGACCTCGACCCTAGGTGACCATCGATCACTTCCCGAGTGGCGAGGAGCTTCCTCGAAGCGATGCAACAGCGACTCCATGCAGGCGTCTTGCAGTTCTTGCGGCGGCCGCGATGGCTGGCCAGTGGCGTCGCGGGTCGTCGGCTCATTCAGCGGTCGTTCGCCTTCCTAGAGCACTCGCAAAGGCTAACCCGGCGATTCAAGATCGGGATCGTGCTGGGAACCTCGGTGCTCGTCTTCTTGCTCCTTGCCAGTTCCCCGTCGGGCCGATATCTCGCGAGCTGGCTAGTGACCCGATCGCGCTGGGCTCTCCTGCAGTCAATCGGCATTCCGCCCACCCGCGCGGAAATCGATGCCGACTGGAAACGGAAGCGGCGGCACGACATCGAAGAGGCACACGGGAAGCTGCGCGAAACCTACGACGCGTACGGACCGGCCATGCGCAGGCTTTTGGATTACGCGGGCCTCGACCCCGATCACGCCCTGCTGCGCTGGGGCAACTTCAATCGCACCATTTACCTGCCATCGACGATTTTTCTGCCCGATGAGACCGGCCGGTCGTATCGCTTCCGCCCCAGCACGCGCTCGATCTGGGTCCGCAACCTGAGGCTCAAGGGCGGCATCCTGGCGTATTTCCCCATTCCGCTTGGCCCTGATCTTGACCAAGTGGTTCAGGGTACCGGCGCCGAGATGGTCCAAAGCTCTGTCCAGACGACCAATTCGTGGGGTCTTCGCGGCCCCGAGCCGGATCTCCAGGCCCCCCTGCGCGGCATCATCCTGGGCGATTCGTACATGCAAGGCCTGCTCGTCGGGGATGACCAGACCCCCGGGGAGTGCCTGAAACGTTACCTCGCCGAGCACGAGAAGACACGGACGGAAATTCTCAACACCGGCCATTTGGGCTACTCACCCGAGCAGGAATACTACACCCTGCGCGAGTACGCCGATCAGTTTCACCCCACGTTTGTCGTGCTCAGCCTCTTCGCGAATGACTTCGGCGATCTATTCGAGGTGCTTCACGAAGGGAAGGGTGACTGGGAGGAAGGAAGGTATTGGCTGCGCGAGATCACTCAGTTCTGTCGGACTCGCGGGATCCTCTGCCTGGCTGTTCCCGCACCCTGGTACGATCAGGTCGAAGGCCCCAGGAATGCCGAGTTCTATCCCGGCATGGTGTCCACCATTCTGGGATCGTCAGGATTAACGTATTTTGATCCGATCGAGGCCTTTGCGGACAGGTCCCTCAAGCAGTACATCGCGACGAAGCGCCAGGGCAAGGACACCTCGCCCAATCCGCTCTTTAATGGTCACCTCGCCGACGGTCATTTCTCACCCCTGGGCTGCGAGGTTTGGGCGCGAGCGGTTGGGCATCGGCTGAGCCTGATTCTGGAGCGAAGGAAGATCGAGGAGGAATGCTTGGAGGGACTTGGTGGGAAGAACTCTGGTGTCGGACCAGCGGCTCCGAAGATGGGGATCGTTGAAGTCCGACACCAGGATCAGGCGACCGGCGGCCCGCCGATCACCAGGTGCCTTCGAACCCAAAGCCCGGGCCAAACCCCATATCCTGACCGGTCACGAGGGTGAAGTAGGGGAACGTCGCCGTGCTGGTGCTATTCTGCGCAGCGAGGACTGCCTTCCAGTCGGTGCTGATGGCCGTGATATTGTCTGAGGAAATACCGGCGTCGGTCACCGCTGCCGCCAAGGCGTTGTACGCCGTGGTGAGGTCCGTCGTTTCCTGCGTGGTGGGCGAACTGGTGTAGAGGGCGATAAACTGGCTGGTGAGCGTGGAGTTCTTGGTCAGGCTCCCCGGCGTTGTCGCGTTGGTTGTCACCAGGCTGTCCTCAAAAGACCGTAGCGCCGAGTAGCTGCTGGGCGTCAATCCGTCGGTGGAGAGAGTCCGGAAAGCGACGCGGATGGCGGTGAGTTCACCAACCGTGGTGCCCGAAGTCAGCTCGATGGTCTGGATGTCCTTGCCTAGGTTTTGAAGCGCGGTCTTGAGAGCGGAATTCGAGGTAGATGTTCCCTTGCCATGCCTCCAGCCGGACGTGCCTGTTGAGGTGGTCGAACTGCCGCTGGATGGGCCGGGCGGGGAAATTGGCGTGGTCGACAATGAGTTGGTTGTACCCGTTGCGTGATGAAAAACAGCTATGTGAGACGCGGTAGTCACATCCAGCGATGCGCCGATGTGAGACGGAGTCACGCGTTCCTCGAGCTCGTGGCACCAAAGCTCGAATCGCCTCAGTCCCCGGGGCTTCAAGCTACGTGGCTTGCGGTGGCTCGCGATCAGGTCCATTAGTGCATTCCGCCAATCTTGCATCTCATGGTCTCCAGGAATCGAGTGGTCAAGACGCTCTGGGGGCAGACGCCGGCTGAGATTGTGCAAAGCGAAGCGCTAGACAACCTCGTATTGGCGCCTCTGCGTCTGCATCGGCCGCTCGAAGAGGCGGCTTCCATAGAGAACGTAGATCGGACAATCAAACCGCGCGCGAAATCGCATATTTGAGCCGGAATTTGCACCGCCATCTGTGGCCGCTCGCAGGGCTGCAAGGGCCGCAGTCCGCACACATCAACGACATTGCTCACAATGGCTTAAGGCTAATGATATGGCTTACAACGACTTATGGCTGGTCTCAGGCTCCGATGAGCTTGACCAGCACCCGCTTGGGGCGGTTACCGTCGAATTCGCCATAGAAGACCTGCTCCCACGGCCCGAAGTCGAGCTTGCCCTTGGTGATGGCGATGACCACCTCGCGGCCCATCACCTGACGCTTCATGTGGGCGTCGGCGTTGTCTTCGCCGGTGCGGTTGTGCTTGTAACGCGATGGCGAGGGATCAAACGGGGCCAGCTCCTCGAGCCACTTCTTGTAGTCTTCGTGCAGCCCCGATTCGTCGTCGTTAATGAAGACGGATGCGGTGATGTGCATGGCATTGACGAGGACCAGGCCCTCCTGGACGCCGCTGGCGCGGACGATTTCCTCGATCTTCGGAGTGATGTTCAAGAACTCCATGCGCGCTGGGATGTTGAACGTCAGGTGTTCGGTATGAGACTTCATCGCGTTGGCTCCTTTCTTCCGCTGGAAGCTCGACATCCAGGTTGCTGTTCCAAAAGAAAACCCCGGAGCTGGTCGTCAGCTCCGGGGCGAAAAAGCGATCGCGGCGGATTGCCGTCAAGCCACGGGGAAGCCGCGGATGATTGCCTTGGCGATTTCCATGTAAATGGGAATACCAATCGTGACGTTGTAAGAGAACGTGAGCCCGAGCGAGGCCGCCAGGGGAAGTGTCGGGCTTGCCTCGGGGATGGCCAGTCGCTGCACCGCGGGCACGGCAATGTAAGAGGCCGCGCCGCAGAGCACTGAAAATAAAACATACGTTCCCAGCTCGAAATGCGTGCCCGTGGCCCACGAGTACGTGTGGGCGACGATGATTCCTAGCGTGGCGAAGAGGTTCGGCGCCAGCAATCCGAACAGGACATAATTCAGCCCGGCCGTCTTCAGATCCTTGAGCTTGCGCGAGGCCGTCATGCCCATTTCCAGCAGGAACAGGCAGAGCACGCCCTGGAAGAGCGTCACGAAGAAGCTGTCGTCAGCACGGGTCACTTCCGTTCCTTGCAGACCGCTGATCAGCCCGATGATGATGCCGCCGAAGAGCAGATAAAGACCGGTGTTGAGGAAAACCTCGTGAAGTAGCTTGCCACTTATCATCCCGGTCTTCTTGCGCACCCTGTTGCCGTTGCCGTCGCCATTTGGATCAGGGTGCTCCATTCGCTCGAGCGCCATCTCCAGCTCGGACTCGACGCCGGCCTCGTGCTTGGTTTCGGCATGATGGCCGGGCTCGCCGACGTGCACGGTCAAGGGAAGCGCCGATGCATTGTATCCTTGCTCGTCAGGCATGGCGCCCAGCGCGTCCATCCCCTGGTTCCGTAACCGTGCAACCAAGAACAGGGCCACCAGGCATCCGGGAATCTCCATCACCGCCAGCATGACCGGCATGTACGAGTCGTAAGCGATATGCGCCGTGACCAGCACGCCCAGCGCGGTGACGAAGGTGCCGGCCGAGTCGGATCCGTAGTAGCCGGCGACCGTCGCCTGGTCGATCCGGCGCATCGGGGTTACCGCCCGGAGAATCCCGTAGGCGAGAAGCCCCACAACCAGGTTGGTCAAGAAGCCCAGGACCATGAACCCGACAATCCCCAGGATATTCTGGTGACCCAGGTGGGCCAGCTCTTCGCCCCCGTGCCAGCCGATTGCGATCAGCAGGTAGATCGTAAGCGCCTGGTACATCACGTAGGGGAACTCGAAGTGGACGCGAAGAATCGGCACCAGGAATCCGAGGTAGAAGAACAAGAGCAAAGGCTTAAAAAGGTTGTGTCGGAAGTTGTACCAGAACTCAGCTAAGATCGAGCGATTCTCCCCCTTTTCGACGGGTGCTGCGATCCCCTCGATGGCGACTTTCGAGGCAATCACGGTATCGCTGATCGTAACATGTGCACCTGGCTTTAAGTCCTCCAGCTTGGCGGTGCCGTTGTCACCCAACTTGAGCGTCGTGAACTTGTTATAGTTGACGACGACGTCGCGCTGGCCCAGTTCGTCATGCACAACCATCCGGGATTTGTCGCTGTCGATCGACTTGACCGTCCCTCGAAGTTCTTCGGCTACAACTGGTAAACTCACGATCAAGATGGCCATTCCGAAGGCCACGCCGATTTTCGGTATGCGCATTGACCTCATAAAACGAGTCTCCTTGGATACTAGGGACCGTCGGACTTCTCCCTTGTGACTGCCTGGAATAAGAACGAGAATTACGGGCCCTGCCAGCGCGAAAACCGTGCTTCCACGAAGCAATGAGAGGTTCGCACCGAGCCGTCATCCCGGGAAGTCGAACCAAGCAGGCTGGCAACTAACGTCGCGCAGCCGCTGGCGAATAACGCGCGCGGCTGCGACACAGCAAGGCACTTTTGTATAGAGCCATGGCCAAACCTCACCCGCTACTCATGCGGGAACGGTCGGGCCGGGCACGTCAGGCCGGTCTCGATTCAGCACAGAAGCTGGAACGGCGGCTGCCATGAGGGGGATGAAGCAGCCGATCGTCGAGGTAGGAGCGGGAGGCTGGAGAACAGTATGTGATCGCCAACCAGCCCGACAGGTGCTGCTGCGGCGTCGGGCCTTGTCGCAGGGCACTCGTCTTCTTCTTCGATGGATGAGAGATTTTCGACGATGTCTTCGCGGGCTGAAGGCCGGGGTAAACAGTCTTTTGAGGGCCGAACGATCAAAGCCTGGAACAGTCCAGAAGTCGCCGGGCCCAAAACCTTACATGCGCCTCTCGATTGTAGGACAGAGAATGCACAGGCCGTGCAGCCCAAGATGATTCCGATCAAGAGACCAATAGGTAGCTTCATGAATCTTTCAGGCCATCGAAAAAAATCGTCGTGGTGAAGTAATGCGTCTGCTCCGCCATGATCGAACGCGGCCGCCAGCATCAAAAAGAACAGTACACTCTATTCGAAAAGCCTCATCCGGTCAACGGCCCTTGCTAATTTTGGACTGCTCGTCTGCCCCCCCTGCCGCCGGATGCGAGGGCTCCGGAAGCGTGGCGGGCGGTGCGCCGCCCGGAGCAACTCCCACGGGAACCGATGCCGAGGTCGTCCGGGACGCAACCGCCCGGGCTCTCGGAACCGACCACCGCTGCCGCTCCGCGAGGATCGCCGCGGCGGCCCGGTGCCGCGTGTTGACTCCGGGCTGAGGGAAGAAACCACCCCCCAGGATCAAGGCCGAGAAGGTCAGCACCGCGAACCGCTCGCGGTTGCCGATGCCCAGCCAGACCGTCGAGCGGTGGCGAGCGCCGGTGAAAATCAGCAGATAGGCGCGAACCACGGCAATGCCGTTAAGCGCGGCGGCCGCCACGATCGCAACCCCCACGTAGGGGCTTGCCTCGATGGCGCTATCCACCAGAAGCTCGGCGGAAATGAAGCCCAGCGTCCCCGGAAAGCCGACGCACGCCAGTCCCGTCAGCAAGAAGCAGACGGCCAGGTCGGGAGAATGCTGGTACAGCCCTTGATACTCAGCCAGCGAAAGCCGGCCAAATCTTGCCTCCAGGGCACGAAGAGTCAGCCCGAACCCTCCCAGCGAGAGGATGACCGAGAACCAGAGGCAGAGTGAGCCGGTCAGCGACATTTCGGTGTGCAGTTCGAGACCGACTAAGACCAGCGAGGCATGGCTGAGAAAGAGGTTGGCGAAGAGGCGGCGACAGTCGCGCTGGATCACCGCCATGCCAGCCGCGTAGACGGCCGTCAGCAGCGAAGCCAGCCCGATGCTCTGAAGGACCCAGTCCGGCGCGATCGGCAAGACCAGGCGCACGGCCGCGTAGACGCCCGCCAGGGGTGTCACAAAGAGGATCGCGATCCCGAAGGAAGTGTGCTCGAACCAGTCGGTCACCCAGCAGTGCGCCGGCACGGTTCCACACCGCACCAGGATGGCCGCCATCAAGAGGACCGTGGCCCATGTTGGCGCGGCTGTGTGGCCTGTGCTCGAGGAAACTCCCGCCCAGCCCAGGCAGAGCAGCCCGACAAAGAGTGCCATGTGCAGGACGTAGACGCGGGCCTGCCTGCCGCGGTTGCGCAGCTCGAAGTAGGGGGGCACAGCGCTGGCTGCGAGCAAGCCGACCAAGAGCCAGGACGCACTGCAACTGAACATCGCCAGGCGGATCGCCTCGGAGGCCAGCGACCAGGAGAACGAGAACGACCTCATATTGGTTCGCGCCGTCGCCAGCGCGGTCAAGAAGTGCAAAAGCGCCACCGTCGGCACGAGAGGCGCGCTGAGCTCATCCAGAACGAGAATCTCGCGGCCCAAGAGAAGGGTCTGGAAGCTGGACCTAGGGATCGAATTGGCGCCGACGTAATATTCCAGCCAGGCCAGGAACGTGCAAGTGAAGGCGATGCCAGTAAAGACCAGCCCCAGCCGCGCAGCGCGCAAAGGCTCGCGGATCTGGCTGACCCAGAGGGCACCGATCAGCGTGATGGCGATCGAGAGATCGAGCCAGGGGATTTCCCAGATGCTCATAAAAGTTCCTCGATGGCCCCGAAGTGAGGCTTGCGCTCGGCGGTTTCTCGGGACTTTTCGCCTGCGAGGAAATCGGTCCAGCGGCGCTCGATGCCATCGAACCACTGGAAGAGCCGCACAAACGGAGCGGCCACGTAGTCACGCAGAATCGCGTCTAGGTATCCCCGTTCCAGGGCCAGGCGATAGAGCCAGTCGCGCGTGCGGTACGTTGAGCTTTCCCACCCCGCCGCGCCGCGCGGCAGGTGCCCACCGATGGCGTTTTCCAGAGTGCGGTAATCCTGCAGGACAGTCGGTGCCCTCACGAACTGGAGTGTCCGCAAGCAGGCATGGCCCAGGATGTGAATCAGGGCCACATAGCGGAGCCCCAGGCCGATCTCGGTCACGATGATGCCCACCTGGGAGAGCGAGGCGAACGACAGCGCCGATTTGATGTCCGTCTGCACGCTACCGGCAAGGTAAGCGAAAACGGCCGTGTTGATGCCCACAAGCGCGACCACCACCGAGAGCGCCCGCGATGCGTCCAAGAGCGGACTGACGCGCAAGAGCAAGAAGGCCCCCAGGTGAACCGAAAGAGCGCCATAGAAGATCGCGCTTGAGGGGGTCGGCCCCTCCATGGCCCGGGGCAGCCAGCCCGAGAAAGGCACGAGCGCCGACTTCCCTGCGGCGGCCACCAGGACGAGTAAGCCCACCAAGAGCGCCTGGTGTGCCGTCAGCGTGGGCGCGATCTCCGGCCAGAGCCCCGTGCCCAGGAGCTTGTGGAAGTCGCCCTCGCCGCGGAGGTGATGCATCTCGACGGCCGCCAGCAACAGCGCGGCGTCCGAGAATCGGTAGATGCACCAGACCCATAGGCCATTTCGCGCCGGCCCCTGCCGTTCCTGGAAGAAGGCGACCAAGAGCGCCGAAGAGAGCCCCACGAGCTCCCAACCGGCAAACAAGGTCTCAATGGTTCCGGCCAGCGAGGCGCTGACCATCCCCAGCACAAAGAGCGTGTAGAGCACGAAGAATCGGTTATAGCCGACGTCCCGGTGCATGTACCGGTTGGCGAAGGCGCCGATCGTTCCGGAAAGGGTAAACGAGAGAATCGTCATCGGCACCGACAGCCGATCGAAGACAAAATTGATAGAGAAATGGTACTGACCGGGAATGACCACCCAGTCGCCTAGCTCTAGCGAGACGTAGCGGCTGCCGGAAATGAGCATCAGCAGCAGCATAGCAAGCGCCGCGATCAGGCCGGCGATCGTCCCGGTCTGAAGGATGGCCGTGGTCGTCTGCTCGGTGAACCGGTGGCCAAGAATCGAGCTGAGGCCCAGAAGCAGCGTCAGGAGCAAGGGCGCGGCGATGACGACCACCGCAAGTGTTATCTTCACGTGGTCAAGAGTGATCATTTTGAGGCCTTGATCCACTTAGTCGGTTTAGTTCGATAGGCCGATCTCGGCGAACTCAAGATGATCGCGCCAGCCGCGATACCATTCGGCCGAGGAGGAGGCAGCGGGCAGGACGCTTGCCTGGGGCTGATAAGGACGAAAACCCCCGGCCTGAAAAACACTCAGCTCGCCTGTATCCGGATCAAGAATCGCCAGCCGTACCCAGCGGTTGCGACAGAGCCTGCCGATACCCTCGTTTGCGTCCATGATCCGGAGCATGGCCGCGGCCGTCGTCTCGATGATGAACAGAAGGCGGACCGGTTCGTGAATCTCGACCATCTGCCAGGGCAACCCCGTTCTCAGGTCACTGGCCGCTCCGTCCATCACTCCCAGGAGCGCCGTGACGTTGTGCGGCAGCTTCGTTCCGCAACCCCAGCCGGTGTTATCCACGTAAGAGAAGTAATACTCGAGGTTGATGCCCGAGCAGACGGGGAAGACGGCCAGGAGTGTGCGGGTAAGGATGCTGCTTGAGGCATCGTCTTGCATGGGATCGTAGGAAACAAGGAATGCCCGGCGGTCGAGGAAGAGCCCCCGGGTGCGTTGGCGGCGGCCGACGATGCAGAACGCGTTGGTCGCATGTCCCCACTCGGACCGTACCTGGGCTAAGTCTTCGGCCCGGGCCTCGACGTGCCCTCGGGCCGCGGTCTCTGAAAGCGTCAAGGGGGCCGACATAAAGCGGCGGCTGCGCTCGTGGGCGTTGCGATCGCAGGCGACTTCGAGGGTATGCCGGATCGTCTGGAATTCCGAGCGATGGGTCGCCGGCAGCAGATCCAGGTCGTGGAACTCAAGCGAGTCGCAGGTGGTGTTGTGCAGGCCGCCGATAAAGAACGTCGCCATGGGAATGACGAGCCCGACCTCCTCCAACCGCTGCCGGACCTGCGGGTCATTGAGCATCTGCGCCAAGGCGCGCGCGTTGGGACCGCCGCGTGACCCGCCGCAGGCGCCACAGTCATGGGCTGAGCGGTGCGGGTTGTTCATACTCGTCGCGCCATGGCCGAGAATAAACACGAACCGCGAGAACCCCGAGATCAGCCCGAGATCGCGGAGCACTTTCTCGGCGATGGCAGCCATTTCCGCAACCGAAAACCCAATCTGACCTTCCTCGGGTCCCGGGCAAGCTTCGCTGCGCTCCAGTTGAAGCCGCGTCAAAGGAGGTGCCTGGACGATCCCGCCTAACCTCTGAAAAAGCCGCGAGGTGAAGCGGGGGAAAAGGGTGCGCGCCACGAGTGGGACCGAGGCCAGGACGCCCACAGCGCCGGCTAGCACCGCTCCGAAGGTCAGCGAGCGGCTGCCAACGTTGAACCGGTGCGACGCCATGCCAAGGGCGCGCCGTGCCTTGACGTGAAGCTGGAAAGCCTCATCACTCCGCTCGATGACCCCCTCGGTGACCCAGTGTGAAGGCCGCACCACCGGAGGGCAGAGGGGCACGAAATGGGCGTCGTCCACGCCTCGGTAATATATGGCCACGGAAAAGAACCCGGCCGTACCGTAGGTGGTCGCCTCCGGGGCTAGCTCTTCGACGTGGCGGCGGAACGACTCCTCGCGCTCGTCAAGGCAGAAGACGGCCTGAAAGCGTGGTAGGGCGGGGGGTGGGAGAGTGTTCCGCACGTGCAGCGCGACCGCGTCGGCCGCTTGGGTATAGAACCGCCGTTCGTAGGCCAGATGAAAGACGCGCCGCCGCTCCAGTCCGCTGAATGATTCGATCTCCTGGTAGATCTGCTTCCATTCCGTCTTGCTCAGGCGATGAAGCACATCGGGTGTGAGACCGGAGACCTGCGCCAGCTGGAAGACCGGGAAGGCCCTCTGCTCGACGCTCTGGTGCCAGGTCGGCTCCGTCCAGCCCCGGGCCAACCTCCAGAAGGAGCTGACCGGTGTCGTGATCCCCAGGGATGTCCGGGCGGTGTAGGCTGCCGCGTTCCGATCCAAAAGCAGCCGGACGGCAAGGAACTCGATGAGAGTGCCAGAGGGCACCGGGCGAACCGCGCGGTCGCCGCGGATCTCGAGCTGGTGGACGATCCCCGCCCAACCCCGCAGCGCCAAGAGCGTGGCCGAAAGCCACCTTTCCCATTCCTGCTCGGCGACTCCCAGGATCTCCAGCGATTGCAGGACCGAGAGCAAGGGGGGCGTGTTCTCGTCCAGGAGGCGGCCCAGTTCCTCGGCCAGTCCGGCCATCCAGTGGTCCGGCGGTCTCCAGGGCAAACGGTACAGCGCGCAGAAGGCCCGGAAGAAGCCCTCGTCACGCCGGGGCAGCTCCCAGTTGGCGTAGCCCTGATCCACGAATGCCGCGCAGAAGGGGATGAACCGGTCATTGACGAGCAGGTCGGTGTCCTGGCCGGTCGCTTCCAGGAGCACGTCGCGATGGCGGACCGCCAGAGGCGGCAGGGTGGCGAACGTCGGCAGGTCGCGCACGCCGTCGCAACAGATTCGCCAGAGGGCCGCGAGGGTGAATCCCTCCCAGTCCTCGTCGCTCCAGTACTCCATTCGCGATTCACCGAACCGGTCCAAAAGCTCCGAGAGGCTCGCGGGAATCCGTCGCCCTTTGCCCTCAGGGGTCGAGCTGCCCCGGGTCGCCTCGGAGAAGACCCGCAAGTCCCTGATGACCCACCGCCTCGTCTCGGCGATCAGGCGGGCACGGTCCGCGGCCGAAACCTCCTGCCGGACCCGCCGCAGCGCGTTGGCCTCGGCCACGTACCAGACCAGCTCGTCGGTTGGCCCGGTGAGGAGCGGGTTCTTGAGCATCGCCAGCCGCAGATCCAGCAGGGTGCCGAAACAGGGCACCTTCTCGGTTGCGCGGTCACCCAGGTCTCCCTCGAGAGCTTCCTTCAGCTCGTCGAAGCGGATTCGGCCTCGCGCCAGCTCCTGGCGATAGCGGTCCTCGCTCAGATAAGGCTGACACCCAAAGATGAACGCGCCCTCCTTGACTGCATCGCTGAAGGGCAGGTCCTCGAAGGCGTGCAGCGTATTGTGATGGATGAAGGTGGTGATCGGTCCCTGGGCCGGCAGCAGGTGCGCGACATGCTCGATGACGTCGCGGAGCCGTCGCAGCCGCGGGTCCAGAGCGTCCGTCTCCGGGAAAGCTTCACTGTCTATCGCTGACGTTTGCATGTCTTTAAATTGAACCGATGACTGCCGGAGGTCGGGATTGTCTAGAGCCTAGGGCGAGTTGCCAATGCGTTGCTTACATCGATCGAAGGCGCCGGTCGCGGTCCTACCTTCTCCCCCTAGGAGAAGGTGCCGCGCAGCGGCGGATGAGGGTTCTGAGGTTTGCCTTAGCCAGCGGAGTACCCTCATCCGGCCGTACCGGCCACGTTCTCCCCGTGGGAGAAGGGGATCTGCCACCGTTTTGTCTGCAACTCAACTGTAAACCGCTATAAAGAGAGAAGAGCCGGGCAACACGCATGGTCGCCCTGCGCCAGTTCCGTCCACGTAAGCCCGCAGACCTGCTCTCCGCAGTGGCTGGCTGCCCTGCGGCGCGTCAGGGAGGGTAAGCCTTACTCCGTCTGAACTTGCCCGTCCCGATCGCCGTCGGAGGACGCAGGCACGGAAGTCAGCCTGGCCACGATCTCCTTTTCGATCGAGTCTAGCGGTTGGTCGCTCGACTCGTGACGCCTGAGGATCTCGGCCATCTGGATTCCCAGCGCCGCGAACTCGCGAGGGTTGGCCGGGGCAAGGGCCAGGTGCACCATCTGCGCATTGGGCTCCGAAAACGGATCGTTGGGCATCATCACCTGGTGATTGAACAGGTTGTATACCCCGTAGAGCACCTCGATTTCCCAGCGACCCGCGGCCTCGATTTCCTGGCGAAGGGCGAAAGCCGCCTGGGCGGCGTTCAGACACACGGCTGTCTCGATGAGCGCCTCGCGAAATCCGGGCTTCTCGCGCGCTTCGTGGCCCCAGACCTCATCCAGTGCGTTGGCCGCTTCCCGGACCGAGACGAAAATCTTCTGGAGAATCGACCGCAAGGACGGCGTGGTCGTCTTGGACCAGTACTTCAGGGGGCGAAGGTAAGCATCCACGGCGCCGGTGACCGCACCGCAACCGCTATGACCCAGGACCACCACGACCTTGACGCTCTCGCTTAAAGCCTCGACTGCGAAGTCCACGCTTCCTAAGCACACGTCCCCCAGAACGTTGCCGGCAACCCGGATCACGAAGAGGTCGTTGAACCCTTGGCCGAAAAGCATCTCGGTGGGCACGCGGGCATCAGAGCAGCCAACGACCACCGCAAAGGGAGCCTGCTTGGGAACCCCTCCCTCCTTGCGTACCATGCCGACCTCAAGTCCGTTGCACTGCACGACGTGCCGCGGTTCCTCTCCCTTGGTGAAGGCGCCGGTGCGGCAACTGGCCATCCAGCGGGCGAACATCCGGTTGCCGTCTTCCAGGCATTTCCGCGCAGCCTCGGCATCCGGCGGAGGGGGCTTGGTGCTGGGATTGCGCGGATCGAACCGATAAACATAGTCAATCGTGTTCATTGATCAAGCCCTCTTCGCCCCGAAGGTCCGTAACGCGGCGGCATCCTGTCTCGATCTGCTGGAAGGTTGGAGAGGTGCAAATGACCTCCAGCTCCGAGATGCTTCAGGGTTCACCCGGCCACTGTCGTCCTGGACAGCCTGGGGCAATGATAAGGCAACCAGGCAATTGAGGGCAAGACGATCTGCGGGTGCCGCAAGGTTGCCAGGCAAATTCACTTTCGGGATCGGCGGATTAAGGCAGCGTGCCTTGACACGTTGGCACCATCCAAGAATGCAGGTGCTGCCGCGGACGCTTCCGGTTCTTGGAATTGCCCTGCGCCGGCATGAGGTCCTTTCAGACCCGGAAGCTCAAGCAAGGGCCCTTCGCTGTTTCCTGGGCTCGTGCAGCCAGAAGGCCTCCGGTACGCTCCGCGTCCCCTCGGGCAACCACTTCGAGGGTCTCTAGCGCAGCGGCTTACTCGCAAGCTCTTTGCTCGAAGCACGGGTGATGACCTGGGCCTCGTCGCGGCTCTTGTTCTCGATGCTGGCCCAGGCTGCGACGCGGTGGCCCTGAGCGTCGGTTCCAATCAGCTTGACCACGAGCGAACCGGTCTCCGGATGAACGCCTTCCAGGCAGATCGGCCGGGAATGCAGCTCTCCCCCGGCGGCAAGAGCCGACGTCCCGAACGTCGAGGCGATGCCCAGCATGTCAAGCTGGCCGCGGCGAAAGCCACGGGCATGTGGGTCGGCCGGTGGCACCAGCGGCTCCCAGGCCAGCGCGGTCAAGCGCACCGGCTGGCCTCCTTGCTCATGGATCGAGGCTCGCAGCCGCAGCTCGCCATCGGACGAGACGGAGGCCCGGGCGGCCAGCTCGAGCCTGGCCATACCTTGGGGCAGGGGAACAGCGGTCACCTGCAGCGCTGCCTGCGGCGGCCCCGTCACGGTCACCTCGACAGCTCCTGGCGCACTGGCCCGGATGACCACGAAATGGCTACTCGTGCCGGCGGTCGTCCAAGATTCCGCCGCGCCTCCGGCGACGACGCGAGCCGTCCGCGGTCCTGCCAGTTCCCAATCCTCTAGCGGGCTGCGAACGTCAACGGATCTGTACCGGTAAGGTTTGTTCGCCTTGGTGGTCGGGTCCGGGTCCAGTCCGCTTAAGTAGAGGGCCAGGGACCAGCGGCGGAAAAGATCGGCGAATGAAGAGCCTGTCGCCTGCTCCAAATTGGCCCTGCCGCGCAGCGGTGACTGGATCAAGGCCGGCACGAGATCCGGTCCATACTGGTCGACGCACCACCGCAAGAACAGGTAGGTACTTCCCCGGTTGCCGTGGCTGCGGAAGAGATCCGCCGCGTAGTAATCGTCGACGACGAGTGAGTAGCGCTCGGGCTGAGAGAGGAACGCGCTGACGCGGTAGTCGATGTTCGACCGCGAAAATCCGTGCGCGTCCTCCGCCAGGTGTGCGAGCGCCTCGTCGAGCCAGCCTTCCTCTTCCCCGGACGAAAGCCCAGCGCCGCCCGAACGTCGCGATTTGCGAGTGAAGACCACCGCGTGCATGTACTCGTGAGCGAGCACGGTTCGCAGATGAACGCCTGGCCTCAGCCCTATGCTCAGGTACATCATATCGCAGCGGTTGCCAAACGGCGCCGGAAAAGCCGGATCGAGATCGGAGACGCGCACGAAGCCGTCGACGGCGTGGCGCCCGTCCCCTAAACGTGCCAGCCAACTCGAGAGCAAGACCGTGAAACGGCCGTCGCCATCGACGTCGCTTGCCAGACCGACGCTCCGCGCGGAGACCGGAATAACACGGTCGTCGAAGGTCGCGACCAGGTCTTTCAGAAGCTCGGGGCCGACCTGCCCCTGGTCCTCGTCCGCAACGTAGATTTGCACGTGGTTGCCGACGGCGCGAAGCACGCCCCGGACGGTCACATAATTGCGCGCAATCGCGATGTCCCCGTCACGAACCATCAACGAGAAATCCCGCCGCGCCGCGGGAAGCTTGGCAGGCTGCTCTTGGAGCGGCTCGGGAAGGTAAGGCAAAAGCTTCGGCGGACGAGTTGGCAGCTCGGGAACTTGCTCGGGAATCAAGGCTTCCGTCGCGGGGGTAGCATTCAGGCGAACGGCATAAGGCCCCGGAGAAGACGCCAGCGATGAGACGATCACCAGCGATTCCGAGCCGGCTCCAGCGGCCGGAAGGCGAAATCGAGCGATCCCATCATGCACAGCCACCGCGACCGGCACGCCCGGCCGCCAGAATCGGTCCACCAGGGGCTCGGCCTGACGTTCGCTGGTCCCGGCACCGACTGCCAGAAGCGCCAGAGCCACAGGTGCAAGCAGCAGGCTTGCAGCCCAGGTACGCAACTGAGGTTGATCCGGCAACGTCATCCCGGTCACCACGCAAGACATTCGGCCCTGCGGCAAAGCCTCCAGACGCTTGGCCGGAAGAACCGAGACAGCCTTTCGATCGGCCTTGCCCGTCGCCCGGCTTGAATCGATTGCGCAGCGAATACCGACACCAACTCTCGCCCCTGATCTTGAGGATTTCTGGCTTTCCTCACGTTTGCCGCGCAGCCCCCAGGCCAGCCGGAACCGACTGCAGGCTGAAGAGCACAAGCCACCGGACTGAAGAGCACGAGCCACCGGATGGTACTCAACCAGGGGTAAAACCGATGCGACCCGTAAAAAAGCCCTCGTCCATCGTGTCGAGAGAGGATTCCTCGGTTGCGAACGGGGCTCTCAACCGATCTTCGAAGACAACCTCTAGCTCGCAAAACGGCCCGTTGGGAGGACACGAAGTCATGAGCCTTATCACGTTGCGCCCTGGTCGCGGCCGCCTCATCGGTCTCGCTTTCTTGCTTGCAGCGATCGCGCCGGGATGCGCCTGGGATCGAGTCGATCGTCCCCGACCTGATACGACCAACGTGGTCCAGCGTCCCACCTATCCCGTGGAGGGGACGAAGCCTCTATACCTCGGCGGCTACGCGGGCGCGAACTACGGGCCTGACCGCTAATCGAAAGCTCGATCCCCTATCCGCAAACCCTCCCATCGCGACATCCTCAGGCAAGCTTTGTCATCCGGGTTGATCTCCGTTGGCACATCGAGTTGACCGTACCCCGCTTGGACCGTCTTCCTGTCTGTTCTAAAATGCAGGGAGAGGCGATAAACGTGTTCCGGTCGCGACAAGAGGCTGCACCGGCCCCTCTCTCTTCGGTTTGACGGAGAATGGCTGGCCGGGTTTGACAGCGATCCCAGGGCAGGTTGAGCCATGGCGCCAGGGGACTTGCGAATTGGCATCGTGGGTGCCGGGCAGATCACTCGGACACGGCATCTGCCCGGGTTCCGAAAGCTACCGGGTGTGTGCGTTGTCGGTGTCTGTAACCGGCATCGAGACTCAGCCGTGCGAGTCGCCCGAGACTTCGACATTCCGCACATCTACGCCAACTGGGAAGAGCTGATCTCAGATCCCGAGATCGATGCGGTGCTCATCGGCGCTTGGCCTTATCTTCACTGTCCGGTCACGCTGGCCGCCCTGGACTCCGGCAAGCACGTTTTGACTCAGGCCCGAATGGCCATGAATGCGCGGGAAGCTTCGCGCATGCTCGAACGGTCGTACGAATGTCCCAGTTTGACAGCCATGGTCGTGCCCAGTCCGTACGGATTGACCGGCGAGGCGTTCGTTCGCTCGCTCATCGCCGACGGCTTCCTCGGTGAACTGCGCGAGCTGCACGTTCAGAGCACTTCCAGCGACTTGGCCGACGCCGAAACGCCTATGACCTGGCGCCAGATGACCCGATATTCAGGGTTCAACTCGCTGACTGTGGGAATTCTCTACGAGACGGTTCTTCGCTGGGTCGCCCCTGCGAATCGGGTGCTGGCCTACGCGTCGAAGCTCGTGCCCGATCGGCTCGATCCCGAGCTCGGAAAAGTTGTTCGCGTCGGCACACCGGATAGCCTGCAAATCTTGACCATACAAGAAGATGGCTCATGCGGCCTGTATCGTTTCAGCGCCGCGGTGTGGCACGAGAAAGTCATGTCGGTCGCCCTCTACGGCAGCGAGGGCACTCTGGTTTATGACCTGCTGCGAGACGAGATCCGGGGTGCTCGCAAGACCGAAGACAACCTCAAGCTCCTCCCCATTCCCGACGAGATGAAAGGCGGCTGGAGCGTCGAGGAAGACTTCGTGGCGTCCATTCGCGACAACCGCCCAGTCACGTACACCGATTTCTCGACCGGCGTCCGCTACATGCAGTTTACCGAAGCTGTCGCCCGCAGCTCACGCCACCAAGTCCCGGTGACCTTGCCGCTGACCGAGTTCTCGAACCCGAGCCTCTGAAAACCAGGCCTTGCTGCCGTGGCTGGGTTCGACGTTCTGCCAGCTCTCCGCCTCCGCCTCCGGCGCCGACTGCCTTCATGAGGCAGTAACGAGGCAGTCTCCCTCGACCCCCGATTCCGCAGCCCACATGACACCTCTCGGGCCCTCGATGCCTCCTGGGGCCCGGTCCATGCCGTCGGTCAATCTCCACTCCCACAGAATGGTCTGGTGGCAGAGCCGAATCGATCGGCCGTGGCCAAGCTCCAGTTCAACGCCGAGGATTCCCGGGAAGGCACCGCCGCGACCGGTTCACTTCGCTTCCAAGTCGAAGGGACGACGTTTGACTTTCAAAGCCGCCGGCTCGACTGGTTGATGATTGACCGGTCAAGAGCCGAGGTGAAAGGGCAGGGGACCGTGAGCGGCCAGGGCGATTTCCTCTTCCGCCTGAGCCTGGTTCACACCGAAGAGCCCGAAGGCCAGGCTGCCGATCGGTTCCGGCTTCGGATCTGGGACGCGACCACCAGCCGGCTCGTCTACGACCACCAGCCCGGCTCCCCTCCCGACGCCGAGCCCTTGGACAAGCTGACCGAGGGCCGCCTCACATTCGCACCCCGCCACTAACACCGATCAGGCCTTCCCGATCTCCTTTCGCCCTCAAGAGTTGCGTCCCGCCTTGCAACACCCAGCCGAAACGCGTAACATCCTAAAGGAGCCCTCACCGGCAGCCGAATCACTTGGGGATTGGTGTAACGGTAGCACGACTGACTCTGGATCAGTTAGTCTAGGTTCGAATCCTAGATCCCCAGCTTGAAGGAACGTAAGGGCTTACGACAAACCGTGGAAGAGGGGTGGCACGGAATACTGGCACGGAATTCCGGGCAAAGTTACAGTGAAAAGCGGATCTAAGCTCCTATTAGAGGAACTACGATTCGCTTTTTCTGTTTGTTTGTCCACCGGGAGTTCCCATGGCAAGGCCAGCGAAACCCTGGTATCGCAAGGATCGAGAAGCCTGGTATGTGATGCAACACGGGAAGCAGATCCTTCTCGCCAAGGGCAAGGCCAACCGCAACGCGGCCTACCGTAAGTTCCTTGAGATTACCGAGCGCCACAACGAGGAGGCGACATCTCGGGCATCGGGTGGCTCCCTCTGCCAGATGTTTCTCGAGCACGCCGAGATCCACCTGAAGCCGAAGACGGTCAAAGGATACCGGATGTTCATCGAGCCGTTCGCCAAGACGGTCGAGAGCATGGACGGCAACGCGGTGATGCCCAAGCATGTGACCAGTTTCCTGAACGCCCATATCAACTGGAACAAGACCACGCGCTACAATGCCATCACCGCAATCAAGCGGGCGTGGGCATGGGCTCACGAGGAAGGCCACATCACGGTCAACCAATTAAAGCCCATGAAGCGGCCCCGGCCTGAGCGAAGGGACACGATCCCCGACGATAAGGAGATCGCGGCGTTCGTTGCGGCGGCGAACCCGGCATTCCGGCAACTTCTCTCGTTCATACGTGAAACTGGGTGTCGCCCCGGTGAGGCGACTATGATGCAAAAGCATCACGTGGACCTGCAGAACCGGGAAGTCCGGTTTAAGATCGGCGAAGACAAGACCAGCGGCAAGACCGGGAAGCCCCGCGTGATTCACCTCAACGACACCGCACTGGCTATCGTCACGAGTCTGATCGCCTTGAATCCGGCGGGGCCGCTGTTCAGAAACTCGCGAGGCAAACCATGGACCGAACACTCGATTGACGGCGCTGCTCGAAAAGCCAGATTGAAAGCTGGCCTGCAGGACAGCCTTGCCGTCGTTTACGCGATGCGCCACCAGTACATCACCGACGCCATCGCTCGCGGCGTGCCGATCGCTCTGGTGGCAGAGATGACTGGCACTTCGCCGGAGATGATCGCCAAGGTCTACTCGCATGTCAGCGAGAAGAAGTCCCTACTGATGGACGCCGTGAACATGGTTCGGCCGGGGTAACCGGGCAGATCCTATCCGCGCTGGATGGACCCTGGC
This sequence comes from Isosphaeraceae bacterium, assembly GCA_052146555.1. GTDB lineage: Bacteria > Planctomycetota > Planctomycetia > Isosphaerales > Isosphaeraceae > Aquisphaera. The sequence continues at coordinate 16,196 of JBKQMU010000007.1, read as the reverse complement.
CAAATTGGCCACCGCTGGATGGACCCTGGCCAAATTGGCCACGGATTCACACGCTACCCTTGGCCAGTCCACCCGCGCTTCTGCTTCGTCAACCTCTTCCCCCGGTCTTCAAGCTAGGTCTTCCCAGCAACAGGATCTCTTTACAGCGAGAGCTTTCCCGCGTCCTTTGTTAGTTTTATGATCTGGCGAAGTCGCCGAGGCCGGTGTGGTCTCCCACCTTTCCATCGAGAGCTGCCAGAGACCTAGCCAGCAGGGGCCCGTCCATATCCCCGCCCGTGGGCGGAATAGTCTCTTCAAAGATCGCAACTTCCGGCCGCCGCGCTCGCGATGGCAACGCTGGCTTGCTGGTTGAGCTCAACACCAGGGGGCGTCGCCAGCTCATCATCAGTTCCGCGGGGAGCATGACATTCTTGGGCGCCGGTCCCAGATCCGGCACCGGCTTGAAGCAGGATCCTGATCCCCGTGAGTTGATACTCGGACGGACTCCCTTTGAATTCTCCCTTGCCTCGATGACCTCTCTTCAGCTCTCGGATCAACTCAAAGACTCTGACGGGCTCGCGCTCCCCATCCGGTCCCAATCGGCTCACAAACTTCCGCTTCAGGCGGACGATCTGCGTGTTGTCCCAGACCGGCATCTCGATTTTGAAGCGTTTGCTCACCACCCGACGTAACTGCATGTCGGTGAGTATGAGCGTAGACTCAGCCTGGTGATCCAGCTTCCAGGCGACCACCGCTAGCAGGCATTCGATAAACAGACGCTCATATTTAATATTGCATAAACGATTGCGAACTTTGCCGCTTCGTGTCACCCTAATACAATTTGTATTTGTCTCGTTGCCTGGTCTTGGTCGCTGGCCTGGTCTTGGTTTTCGGGTGTTGATCCCGATATGGGTGGTTGACCATCACCGTACCTTGTGTTGTTCAGGTCCTCAAGCGTGGCTCCGATAGCAGAGAGTACGCGCTCGGGGAGCACCTGGTTGGCATAGGCCGTCTCGTAGAAGGCTTCGCTGTGGCTGGGTTGGAAGTCGGGGTTGTTGCGTGTTGAGCGAAGACAGTTGATCAGCTCGTTCTCCATGGTCTCGCGATCGCTACCGACCTTGCCCTGGGCATCAAAGTGCACGTACCAGGCCAACATCACTTCCACAATCGTGTTGTCGTCAATGCCTCGGCCCACCAGGCTTTCGACCGCACGGTTCATCTGGTTGTGCCGCTGCCCGACACCGGGCGCGGGAAACCGCTGAATAACCTCTGCCAGCAAAGCATCCTGGTCAGCCTCCTTGGCTCCCTTGGCGGCAAATGACCTTGACTGCCTCTCTGGAGCTTTGTTTCGTATCCCCGAGCCCTTCTTGCCTCGAGGCTGCGAGACCGGCTTGAGAGAGCCGTGGTGGCCTCCTGTTGGCTCCTGTCGCTTCTTCTTGCTTTTCTGCTTGCTTGCCTTGCTCGCAGGGAGCCCGCCGGCTGTCTTTGCTTGCGGTGCGATCATGCTCAACAGCCAGTTTGGAATCGGAGCTATGCCCTGGTCGGGATGTGTGACCCATTCGTATTCAGCGCCAGTGGACGGGTGGACACTCGGCGGAGCCACCACGTAGCCGCCGTCGCCGCGTATGTCCAACCCGGGTTGAAAACCCGCACGGTTTGCAACAGCAATGCCCTGGTCCACGCTGAAGAAGTAATGGGTGCCCCCCGACCCGGTGCGGGCCTCGGGCGTTAGTGGCATTGGGCCATGAGTGGCAATCAGTTGGGCCAGCGATTCTGTGCCACCGTTCTTGGGGTCCACGTCCAGAACCACCAGACCTTTGCCGGACACGATTCCAAGGTTTGATCCCGACCATCGCTCGAACCAGTCTCTCACGAGAGAGGCATCGGTCGTCGCCTTCTTGGTCCACTTCTTGAGCCGAGGCTCCTTGCGACGATCGTGAAGCGGGATGACTCTGAGCCCCAGTCTGGTGTACTCGAGAGCCGCCTGGAGTCGGGGATTCTCCTCCGAGACAAGGGCATCGAGAGATGGGTCAGAGACAGGCTCAGCGTACGTGGCCGTCGGTAACTCTGACATGCGCAATATTTTCGAGCTTCGAATCGTCCAGCGGGGCAAACGGCGGCGTGGGAGAGGCCTCGATGCGCTGATGTGTCAAGCATAGGTCGTGCGTCGCGGACTTTGCGTAAGCCCTCTTTGCGTACTCAGAGGCCCCTGCGGTCATCTTGAAGACGAGGTAGCTCAGGACCTCAGTGTCTTTCAGAGGACCTATGCTTGAGAAGCGGGGTTGCGAGGCCGCGACGGGAAGGGGTCTCTTTGCCAGGCGTCGTCGGTGCCAAGGTTCGATACAGGCCGTGGTTACATCGGGCTTGTCCTGTAAAGGAACCAGTTCCATGAACGTTCAAGAGATTGCGTGCGAACTGATTGACGTACCGGCTTTGGACAGAAAACTTCATAGCTCCAGCGAGGAACTGGTCAAAAGAATCGCGCAGAGCATCGAGCTCGAGGGCCTCTTCAACCCAATCGTGGTGCGGCCTAACCTCGAGAAGCCCGACCGCTTCATCCTTGTCCAGGGTCGCAAACGGCTCCAGGCCGTATGGAAAGAGCTTAAAAGGGAGTCCATCCGCGCAACGATCATGACGAACATGGACGAGGAGGATCACGCCATGGCGACTCTAAGTGAGAATCTGTGGCGCGCGAACATCGGCAAGGATCAGCGGTTGCTCCACATAAAGCAATGGTGGGAGTTCTACAGCAAGAAGTACGCTCCCACGTCCGAGAAGGCTACCGATACTCCCGAGCAAGCGACTGTCTTCAAGCTGAGGCCGCGGAAGGGGGTCGGGTAACTGGAGTGCAACCGAGGTCAAAGGGGCTTCAATGGGGCCGCGGCGCTGAGGCCGCGGAAAGTGGTGCGGACGGTCGTCGCGTCCGCCGGAACGATTTGGCTTCAATGGGGCCGCGGCGCTGACGCCGCGGAAAGATCGACCCGGCGGCTGCATTCAACAGAGCCGGGGCCCGCTTCAATGGGGCCGCGGCGGTGAGGCCGCGGAAAGCATGTTCTGCGTCACGCAGTTCGCACCGCATGATAGTGCTTCAATGGGGCCGCGGCGGTGAGGCCGCGGAAAGGGCGGGGTAGAGACCGTTTTCCCGGCCGCATGCACGCTTCAATGGGGCCGCGGCGGTGAGGCCGCGGAAAGAAGAGTTTGCGGCTAAGCTTACTGAGACAACCATCGCTTCAATGGGGCCGCGGCGGTGAGGCCGCGGAAAGCCTGCGACTCCGCGGGCATTCTCCGCCGTCTCAGAGCTTCAATGGGGCCGCGGCGGTGAGGCCGCGGAAAGGGCTCCCCTGCACTAGGAACGGGATCATCATGCGTGGCTTCAATGGGGCCGCGGCGGTGAGGCCGCGGAAAGTGCCGTCATCGCCGACGGCGTTGGCGGCGCGGTCCCAGCTTCAATGGGGCCGCGGCGGTGAGGCCGCGGAAAGCTTTCGCGACCGCATCAACGTATGGCCAGATTCCCGGGCTTCAATGGGGCCGCGGCGGTGAGGCCGCGGAAAGCTTCCTGGCGAGCTAGCGGAAAAGGCCGAGCTGTGGGCTTCAATGGGGCCGCGGCGGTGAGGCCGCGGAAAGACGTATCTCAAGGTCTACCAGCTCAATTACTACGAGCTTCAATGGGGCCGCGGCGGTGAGGCCGCGGAAAGAGGCCAGCGGCACCCTCAAGTTCGTGGGGGCACTCAGGCTTCAATGGGGCCGCGGCGGTGAGGCCGCGGAAAGAACTCGTGGACGGCAATTGCGACTGACGACCCGAGCTTCAATGGGGCCGCGGCGGTGAGGCCGCGGAAAGGATCAGCCCAACGAACCACACATCAGCGTCAGCCATGCTTCAATGGGGCCGCGGCGGTGAGGCCGCGGAAAGCTTCGGACCACCCGAGTTTCAGCCGCTGGTAAATAAGGCTTCAATGGGGCCGCGGCGGTGAGGCCGCGGAAAGTTTGGGCCGAGAACGGATTCCAGGTCGCCCAAGTTGCTTCAATGGGGCCGCGGCGGTGAGGCCGCGGAAAGGCGTCTCGCGCTTCAATCTGATATGGCCTATACTTGCTTCAATGGGGCCGCGGCGGTGAGGCCGCGGAAAGACCGCGAGGGCGTCCTGGCCGGTGTCGACAAGGATGGCTTCAATGGGGCCGCGGCGGTGAGGCCGCGGAAAGGACAAAAAGCCCTACGGCTGGCCGGAGACTGACGGGCTTCAATGGGGCCGCGGCGGTGAGGCCGCGGAAAGTTGCTGGCCCGGATCGCCGGTCTCAGGATCCGCTTGCTTCAATGGGGCCGCGGCGGTGAGGCCGCGGAAAGGCCGCGTAGCGGGAGTTGGTCCGTGCACGGTGCTGTGCTTCAATGGGGCCGCGGCGGTGAGGCCGCGGAAAGTCCTGAGCGCTCATCGGGGCGCCTCTCTAAAACGTCGCTTCAATGGGGCCGCGGCGGTGAGGCCGCGGAAAGGCAGTTTACCGGATCGGAAAGTGAGACGGCTGGGCTGCTTCAATGGGGCCGCGGCGGTGAGGCCGCGGAAAGATCAAAGAAGTGAGCGCGACAGATCAGGAGAAGGGGCTTCAATGGGGCCGCGGCGGTGAGGCCGCGGAAAGCCTGGCTGCCCATCGTGTTTGGGTCGGGGGATGAGCCGCTTCAATGGGGCCGCGGCGGTGAGGCCGCGGAAAGCCTCCTGACGCACCGCAAGGAAGCCCTAGTGGGCAAGGCTTCAATGGGGCCGCGGCGGTGAGGCCGCGGAAAGGGGGCCGATCGGACACAGACGGCGATCGGGCTCGACGCTTCAATGGGGCCGCGGCGGTGAGGCCGCGGAAAGATTGCAGAGTTGGTAGCGATTGTCCCAGTCACAATGGCTTCAATGGGGCCGCGGCGGTGAGGCCGCGGAAAGCACGCATGCACGTTCCGTAGTTCTCTCAGGCGGCGGAGCTTCAATGGGGCCGCGGCGGTGAGGCCGCGGAAAGCGGGCAGGAACGTTGCCCCTTGGTCGCGGAATACGGCGCTTCAATGGGGCCGCGGCGGTGAGGCCGCGGAAAGCGGCCGGCCTGGTCTTCAGCGTGACGGCAGCAGGGGGCTTCAATGGGGCCGCGGCGGTGAGGCCGCGGAAAGTTTCTGCGCGCGGAGAAATTTTGCCGCGGATCGATTGCTTCAATGGGGCCGCGGCGGTGAGGCCGCGGAAAGGGAGCCGTCGACAGTGACGCGGTGAATCTCGATCAGCTTCAATGGGGCCGCGGCGGTGAGGCCGCGGAAAGGGGCTTGCGTCTGGACCGGGAGTTGCCATCCCTGATGCTTCAATGGGGCCGCGGCGGTGAGGCCGCGGAAAGCGGTGGTTGTCCCGGACTGCCGGCCAAGGAGAGACTGGCTTCATTGGGGCCGCGGCGGTGAGGCCGCGGAAAGCGCAGCGGACAGGCCGGCGACGACGTGCTCTCCGTGGCTTCAATGGGGCCGCGGCGGTGAGGCCGCGGAAAGATTCGCCAGGTGATTGTCGCGGATGGCGAGCAAGGAGGCTTCAATGGGGCCGCGGCGGTGAGGCCGCGGAAAGGTGGCACCTGCTCTTGTTTCGGGGCTCTATACTCCAGCTTCAATGGGGCCGCAGCGGTGAGGCCGCGGAAAGGGCGGTCGCGTAAGTGGCAAATTGCCAAAGAGCTGCGAGCGGTTTTGCGAGAGCCTGGTGGTTTTCAGCTTCCTAGCATCGCTTCGTCCCACGAATGATCCCCTTAGCCATGGCCAGAGAACCACTTGCGTCTTGCGAGCGGTCCCCGGGATTTCGCTCGCACCGCGCCGCTCGCGAACGGCGGCGCGGATAAAAACGGTCCAGGTCCGTTACCCGACACCGCTGGTTCTTTACGCCTCCCTAACGTGTCACGAACACGGGGTAAGAGGAGAGCTCGCCGGAGATCAGCCGGGCCAGCAACCGCGTCTGGATTTCCAGCATCCGCCGGTAATTAAGACGATAACCGAACAGCGGGTGCGTCACAAGCGTGTCCATGCGCTGCTCATACGCGCGGAAGAACGCTTTGCGGCCATCGGGACGCAACGCGACGGACTGGCCCGCCCGGATGAAATCACGCGGGGCGACCATGCGCGTGTTGATGGCCGAAAGCACGGCCGAGTCGGCAATCAGGGGTCGAAACGGCTCCATGAGGTCGAGGGCCAGCGGGGCGCGACCGAACCGCGGCTGGTGGTAAAATCCAAGAAATGGATCGAAGCCGACCGCGTGGCAGACGATTGTCAGGTCCTTGGCCAGAACGCTGTAGGCCAGCGACAGCAAGGCGTTGACTGGGTCTTTCGGGGGACGGCGATTGCGATGGGTGAAGTCGAAGGGAAAGTCCGAGGGCTTGGCATCCGGGCCGTCTTCCGGATCACCGGCCTTGATCATGCCCGAGAACAGCTCGAAGTAAATCCGCGCGGCGTTGCCTTCCAGACCCAGAAGCTGCTCGAGCGACTCGGCGCTCTCGGCATCGTCACACAGGCATTTGAGCTGGGCGATCTTGGCGGCGGGAGGTTCGACGTGGTTGCGCTGAAGCATGGTGCGCTGGTTGCGGATCTTGCCGACAACCAGATCGCGCGCCAACCGCAGCCGAAACCCAGCGTCGTCGGCCAGGCGGAACTGCTCGCGACGCAGGGCGATGTTGCGAACGCCAAGCCCGTGGGTGACCCCGTAAAACCATCCACCCTGGGAGAAGAAGCAGATGGGCACCTCGTTTTCGCAGAGGGTCTGAACGGCCTGGGTGGTGAGCTGGATGTTGCCGAAGAGGCTCACCTGGCAGGTCTCTCCGATGCGCACTTCCTGGAGGACGGTGTCCTTCTCCTTGACCTTCAGCACGTTGCCCGACTTGCCGACGTGCAGGCCCTGAGTGTTCAGATAGAGGGGCCGCAGGTCATCACGTGCGGCGATGAGCCGGCGGGGCTGAATGGCGTCGGCTGAAGCGGGGTTCGGGGCACTGCCGCCGTCGGGCAGAACGCCCGGCTCTTCGGCGGCGGCTTCCTGGAGATAGAGCGTCTCGTCCGGCAAGCAAATGCCGACGAGCGAACAGCGGGGACACTTGGGGCTATCGACCAGCGGCGACGGGATGCTGCAGCCGGCCGCGGCCGTGGTGCGGGCCTGTACAAGCGCCTGGAGCGTCTGCTCGAGGAGGGGCTCGTCGATCGGCACGCGGACTCTTTGTTTGGTCTTGACGTAATAGACCACGCCCTCGTCGCAGGAATAGCCGTTGTCTCTGAGCACGAGGGCTTGAACAGCGATCTGAACGCGGTCGGGGTCCCAGGCGCGGAGCTCGTCGGTCTCCTTGTCTTTTAGCGGGGCCCCTCGCTTGTAATCGACGGGGGTGGCCGCGGAGCCCTCGGCCTCGACCAGGTCGATGGTGGCAATCAGCCGGTGCGTCTCACTGGAGAGCGTGACCGAGCGGCAGTGAACGCGCTCCTCTTCGGCTAGCTCGTCGGGTGGGGCGAGCTCGTCTTGGCGTGCGTCGAGCTTGGCGTGCCGCAGCGCGCCTTCGACGGATTCCTGATTGTGGGCGAAGACGCCCTCAACCCATTCATAGTAAAACAGGCGCGGGCAATAGACATACTCGTTGAGCATACGCGCGGGCAGGTAATCGGGTAGTTCTTCGACGAGCGACATGAGATTCTCCATGAGGAATAGAAGCCCGGCATCAAACAACGATGCAGGGCGAGCTCAGCGGCGAGTAGGGCTGTCCCAGGGCGGTGATGACGCGCTCGCCTCGCCCCTCCGTCGGCCCCAGATCGATGAAGAGCACCTGGTCGTCGCCATGGTGGATCAACTCGCTCAAAACATGGCGGCACTTGGCCAGGTCAACGGCCGTGAACTGGCACTCGAAGACCGAGTACTGCAAGTGGTCGCCAAAGTCGCGCATGGCTTTGAAGACCTTCCGCAGCCGCTTGTCATCGCGGATGTCGTAGCAGACGAGGTAGGTGTTGCGCATGATGGAAGGGTTGTGTATAGAAGTTTTGTGAATGGGCCGCCGACCGCGCTGAGCATTGTTGCTGCGGATGCTTATATTGACGGCTGCTTGCCCCTGTCTGTTCATTGAGCCGCGAACAGACCGAGCCCGTGGAAGCGGCCGCCTCCGATGCAGATGGGACCAGGGATCGACAGCGGCCTGCCCGTGCTGTCACGCCAGGTGAGCCGGACATGGACCCGCCGGAAACGACGAAGCTTCTCGGGATAGTTGTAGCGGACCGCCAGATCGGTTCCTGGCCAGAAGCCGACCCCACGCCACTCGATCTCGGCGAACCGAGCAAGCTCCTCACTGTACCCAGCTTGTCGGATGGCCTTACGAATCAGGTGATCAATCCGCCGGTCGAGCTTGGCCAGCAGGTCTTTCTTGCCTTGCACACCGTCGCCTGAACCCTGTGGCTCGGTTTGGGCGAAGAGCCGACGGCGAAGCTTGCGGGGGTCATCGTAACCCGGAAGAATCACGGGGGTCACGGTCGCCCAGATCGGCGAGGAATCGATGTAGCGGCGGAGTACCTTGTCCGACCTTGGGATCTGGGACAGCCACGCTACTGGAGAGGTCTGCAATTCGCCGATCAGTTCGACACCGGAGAGGAGCCGGGCGAGACGCAGGAGGTCTTCGTTCGCATGTCCGCCGAAGACGGTCAAGAGGGCCCTCCGGACGCTGCCGACGACCTCGGCGTGGCCGCTGCCGCGAGGTTGGATGCTGGGAAAAGGGATGAAGGCAAGTCGCGGCCCAGCTACGGGAGCGTGCGCCTCGCCGCGTGACTCGCCATGACCGAGGACGAACGCGGCCACCTTCTCGGCAGGCCAGCCCAGCGCGTGAGCCACCGCGTCGGCGCTGGCAGCATGCCTCATCATGGCCGCGACGGTGACGGTGTGCTGTACCGCATCGAACGGGCGGAAGCCACTGGCGTCCGGCTTGAGCAAGCTGAACGCGGCAACTGGGCGCTGGGGCGGGTCGGTCGCCCTGCTATAGCCGACGACTCTGAATCTGGACAGGGGCGGCACGGGGTGGAATCCGTCGGGGCGAACCCGGCCGAGGAAGGCGGCGTGCCTGCCGATGAGATCGTCCAGCGTGCCGTCAATGGGGACACGAAGCGCCGTTCCCGCGTCGTCGCCGGCAGGCCGCCATCGCTCGCCCTCAAGCTTGTCCGCCTCCGCCGCCGAGATTATCGAGCCACACGCCACGACCATGTCTACTCCCCAACCGAGGTGAGTCACGCTGCGAGCCGCGGCGAGCAGAACCTCGAGGTGCTTCGCGCAGTCGGGCCCGGGATCGGAAAGCGACCAGAGGTAGTGAACCGCGTCACCGTCGCGAGCCAGGTGGATGGGGCGGACCTCTTTCTCCGTGCGATAGTCGGCAATCGTTCCGTCTCGGCCACGGGTCCACGACGCTGCCACCTTGTCCCCGACGTTATCCGGAACGTAGAGCCGGTACTTCACGGTGGAGGGTTCACCAGGGAGGGCGACGATCAGGGGTGGGGGTTGCCTTTCCATCCACCGGAGAGACGCCGCGGCGTGGTTGATGAGTTCCCGTTCGTTCCAGCGGGCGGCTGCCGCTGCCACGAGCGATTGAAAGACTCGCAAAGGCGAAGGTGGCCATTCCGGCTTCTCGAGATCGCCACGGCCATGGCACAGCGCCTGGAGGAAACGGATGCTGATGCACACCGAGTGCCACATCATTTTGCCTCCTCGGCGGCGGGCTTCTTGGCCTTCTTGGCTTTGACCTTGGTTTCGCCCTCTCCCTTCACGTCCTTCTTAGCCCGTTCTCCGTCAAACTTGACTGTTCTGCTCTCGCCGACCCCGAAAGCGGTCGCCCCCGCCTTGGCGTAGGCAATGGCCTGCTCGTGTGTCACGGTCGCCGGCTTCCGCTCGCCGGTCGCGAGCACGTCCACGAACACTCGTGGTTTCTCGGGGTCAAGGACGAGCAGGCACCCTTGCCGCAGATATCCTGTTGGGCTACGGGTGAATGCCGTGAGGGAGAGACCCAGGACATAACGACGCAGAGCTAGGGTCTTCTCCGCGTCTCTTCCGGCGAAGAGGAGTCGGAGGGCGGCAAGTCCCAGAGTCGCGTCCCGGCGGACACCGGCTTGAGCGATGACACCGCCATGAGAGCCGGTCGCCGGAACGTGAATGAACCCCCGCTCGGCGTAGGCGTCCCTTGTCGCCTTGTCGGCCGGCTCTTCGAGCAACTTGTCCGCGACGTATTCGGCCGCGGGTATGTACTGGGCCGATCGGGTGAGCCTGCGCACGTTAAACGCACGGATCGTGGATGAGATGATTCGGGGTAGCTTGGCCTGTGTGTCCCGCGAGTCCCAGACTCCGAAAACCAGGGAGGTCGGGGCGATCTTTGCAAGGGGCACGGCGTCACCTTTGAGCAAGGCCTTGAAGGCGTCTTGCAGCGTCTGTTGAAGTTCGGAGCAGCGAACGATGGCGTCACCGGCGCGGTGGCCAGCATCGAGCAGATTGACCTGCTTCTCGCCGGCCTCAACGACGATCTGGGGCACGAGCGACTTGTACTCCGCCTCGGCGAACATGGGTTCAATGCGGTTCGCCTGAGACCCGACGGTGTCGATCAGGCAGATGTTCTCACCGACTGGGTCGCCGTCGATGTTGTAGCCGCCAGGGAAGCCGTCGCCCGCGGCGAACGTGGCGGGGAAGAGAACCCCGTCCTTCCCCTCGACGGGCATCAGGTGCTCGCGGATGACGAGGGCCGCGGGCCCGTCGTCCTTCAAGTAGCGGTCGAACTGTGTCAGGTCACTCATCTGTCACCTGGAGTTGGAAACCGGGATGGGGATGGCCGAACGGAACGCTTTATGTTTTCTCTGACCGGTGCGGTACCAATTTTCAAATCGAAAGCCGTGACCGCCGATGTGGGGCAAGAGACCGCTCACAGCGGCGGGGATTAAGCAGGAGGGAAGAGCCCTAGCCCACGTGAAATAGTTGAAGACGCGCGGCTGATCGGCCCTCTGGGGCAAACAGCGCTGCAGACCGATAAGGCAGAGGAGCTCGACAGCCGGAAACGCGGTGGTCGTCATCTGGAGGTCGTTCGGGGAGAAGCCAACGTCTCGGGAATGGGCGTTTGGACCCCGCCTTGCGTCGAAGTAGAAGGGTTCGACCTTCTTGTCCGCGTTGTCGGGGTCGTAAGCGATCACACCGACATCGAACAGATCCGAGCCGTGGAATCTTGAGTCCCTCAGGGCGTGTTGCATTGCCCTGGCAATCCGGGCGCTCTCCATCGTGCCAGCCCAGACCTTGAGGTCCTTTCCGCCTGCGCGTTCGTCGTGCCACCAGTCAAGGCGAAGCCCACGGAATGGCTGGCCAATCGAGATTGGGGATGCCGTGATGTCGTCCGGATTGATCTGAAGCAGCTCAGCCTGGGACAGGCTGATGATGAGGTCGGGCAGCCCGCCGCCGGTGGAGACGTGAAATGCCGCCGATTCAAACCAGCCCTCCGCCCCACTCCACATCCGGTCAGCAAGCTCGAGCAGTCCGCAGCAAGCGAAGAACTGGCCGGGGTTGGTCACGTCCACCCTGACGCTCATGCTGGGTTTGGGGTTGATCACTTTGCGTCCTCCACGGTGGCCGATGGGTTGGCGCTGGCGGCGTAGTCCGCGGCTCGCAGAAGCGATTCGAGATAGGCCAATCCCCAGCGGCCGTACTTCCTCTGGAGCCGGGCGAAGCGCCGGGGCACCTCGGCGGCGATCGAGGCCACATCCTTGCCTTTCGGCTCGGGATCGAAGGCGAGGTCCGACGGGAAATGGGGACGCCCATAGCCGTGGTGCACTGCGATAAGGTGCAAGGCGAGGTCCTTCTGCTCTTCGTCGAGCGCGGGGAAATCCGCCTGGTCCGTCACATCCAATAGCGAGCCGAACTCATGGCGGTACTCAGTCAACTCGATGGGCTTCATCCCCACGCCGGACTTGGCGAGCCAGTTCTTTGGATCGGGGTTGCCGATACCACGTTGCCAGACGATTCGCTTCTTGCCCTGATCGTGGTGCCTGGCGGCGACCTCGATAGCCCGTTTCACGGCTGCTGGAAGTGGCAGCTTTTCGGCGATCAAGCCCGCATTCTTCGTCACGTCGGCGGTATGGGCATCCCAGGTCACGGCCTTTTGGCTCGTCCGCGAGCCGTCGTCGTCCGCGGAACCGGGCCGGACGTACCAGTGCCAGAAGCGCTTTGAGCCGCCGCCCTCGGTGCCTTCCTCTCCCTCTTCATCTTCCTCCTCGGCATGGGGCCTCGTGTCGATGGTGCAGATCAACCGCATGCCGGTGGGCACCTCGCGCTCACCCCGCACGCGCTTACGGCGCTGTTGTCCCTTATCATCGCGCCACTCGTCTGCGACGTCGTCGGCCACCTTGTCTGCGTTGCCGGTCAGGAGGCCTGCCTCGAGCCCGCCGACCATCGGAGGGAGGAGCACGGTGCAGAAGTTGATCCGGTCCTTTTCCTCCTTGTCGGCCAGGTCTCGCAGTTTGAGGGGCTCAACGACACCATCATCGTCAAGCAGCCAGACGGGTTCATCCGGGTGCTTTTTCGATAGGGTCACGAGATGCTTAAAGACGCGGTCACTACGGTCGCGAAGGATCTCGTGGGGCTTGAGCGGGTAATCATCGAGCAGGTCCTCCGGTTTGTATTGTTCGAGGAGTTCGCCGGTGATAAGCCCCACCTCCTCCCGCCAGGCAACCTGGGTTTGCGGCGGGTCCTGCTCCGAGAGCCCGTGAAGGTAGGGCTCGACCTGGGGGCGGCCGGGCAACTTTTCGCGAATCGACGTGAGCGCCCAGGCGTCGAAGAGGATGTCGGACACCGACAGGATTGTTGGAGGAGGGGAGAAGGCGGACTGCCGCTCGGTTTGGTCAAGGTTTGCAAGGGCGTCCGGACTGCCGTCCTCGCCCAGCTTGGCAAGCAACCCCAAGGTCTTTTGCCGGCGTGATTCGTAGTCGTTATTTTCATCAAACACTTTCGGGTGCACGATATCGATTCGCGTGTCGTCCCGGGCTCCGAATCGGTTCACGCGTCCGAACCGCTGGGCCATGCTCTCGAACGTGGAGAGGTCGCAGACCAGGTCGTCCGCCGAGATGTTCACCCCGACCTCGCCCGCGCTAGTGCAGACCAGGTACACGGTCTCGCCGCATGGGTTGGCGCTCGCCCGGAACCGCTGGAAGACGGGCTTCTCCACAAGCTCATCCCGCTCTTTGCCCCGGAGTGTGCCTGTGAGTGTCTCGACGTCTCGCGTTGTCTTGCGAAGCTTCTCGGCGATCTTCTCTACTGCTTCCACGGTTCGGGCAAAAACAAGCACGGCGCGATTCGAGTCTTTGTGCTGAAGAGCCAGGTCGGCGAGGCGGTCGGCCAGTTTCTTTTCGTCTTCGTTCAGGTGCAGGTGAAGGATCTTTTTCGCATGAATGCGTTTCTTGACCTTCGGCTCGGCACGATCCTGGTCTGTCAAGCCGAAGCAGTCGTCCGCTCTTGACGTGGCCGATAGCTCAAGGACTCGGAAATTCCGGAACTCCTTGCAGCGAGTCTGCTCGGCCTGCATTTCCGTGAGAAGCTCCTGGAACGCCGGCTCCAGGTGAGCCTCGTCGTGGACGAGCAATGCATCCTGCCCGAGAAACCCGGCGTGAAGGGGTCTGGTCTTGAAGCCAATGCCGTAACCGCCAAAGAGAAGCCGGCTGCCGATCATATCGACCGTGCCAAGGATGACCGCCGGGCGAGAAGGATCAGCGCACCATTCTCGATTGTCGGCGAACTGGCCGCGCAAGGTACTGATGGCCAGCGGTATTTCGCAGGGCAGCGCACAGAGGGCGGCGAGTGGTTCCGACACAGAGGGGCAAGACTTCAGCTTTTCGCGGATTGTCACCACCTCGTTGGTCGACTGATCTACCACCGTGCGACGATTGACCACATAGACGAGGCGCCGCGGAATCTGGCCTGGGTTCAGCGCCAGCGTGATGACCCAGATCGGTATGACGGAGGTCTTGCCCAGCCCGGTGGGCAAGTTACAAGACTCCGGGATCGCTCCGGCGGCAAACCTCACGTAAAGTGCCTCTTGCCAGGGGAAGGGATCGTTACCGGTTAAACCGCGGAAAGCTTCGGGGAAGCTGGTCTTTTTCATGGCGTCGTTCGCTCACAATCAACAGTTTCCGCGCGAGATCGATCGGTCGGCTGGTCTGTGGCCCCGACGTGCGACGTCGTGCAGTAGAAAAGTAACCGAGGCATGTTCTGGTCATTCACCGGCGGCAAAACCGAGGATCTCAACGTCGATCCTGTACGGCTGCACAGTTCACAGATATACCGGACTCGAAAAACGAAGTCAACGGCCCCATCGATTCTTCATTCAGTCTTTACTGAAGCATCAGAAATCCGTCGGCGATGGTTGGCGGGCAGACCGCATCATAACGAGCACCCCGGACAGGCAACGTCAAATGAGACAGATTTTTATATGCCCGAGGGCGCCCTCCTGGTCTATCTGGTCTCTGCTCGTTCTGGGCAACAGGGAGAATTGGACTCAAGGATGGGCGACGGGCGAACACGTCGTCGAAGACGGATGGTCCGGTGGTAGGGTGCTGATCGACGGAAAAATTACCGGTGGCGCGATCGGACTCTGAATATCAGGCGGCCGGATTATGGGGGATAATGTCGATGTCCGTTAGATAAGCGGAACTACCGCTTTCCGAAAGGGTTTGGTCGGCTGTGGCGGATGGCGATGCTCGGGTCTCTTTACAGTCACTTTGGACATCTTTTACTCGATGACCCGAGCATATCCAATCGTGGCCGACCGGGGGATGATCAGCAGCGAGACAATTGAGGCCCGGGAGAACGAGGAGCGGGGCTGGCAGTACTTCCAGGGCGCCGGGATGCGGTCGCAGAACGAGGTGAAGGATGAGGTACTCTCTCGCAGCGGTCGCTACCGGGTGGTACACCCGCCGCGGATTGAAAGCGACGACCCTTCACCGTTGAAGGTCAAGGAGGTGAGGGGGGACAACCACCGCGACATCGTCTGTCTCAACGACGACGAGGCCCGCAAGGACGCCGCCGATTAAGAGGCGATCGTGGCGGTGCTGCGAGAGTAACTCCAGCGGGGTGACAAGTCGCTGGTGGGTAACAAGGGCTACCATCGTTACCTGGACGTTGGCGGCGCCGACCACTTCGGGATCGACGAGGCGAAGGTTGCCGACCCCCCACCCGAAGTGAACCACCCGACTTCCGGCTCCTGTTCTACGCACCGGACAAATTTGTCCGGTGCCTAATCGGAGCTTGAGAAGATAGGACCGCTATGATCGCGGAGCGCACGGTGTCGGCAAGGAACCACGGCGAACCCCCCTCGGGAGGCTTCGTTGGCTAGACCCGCACCGTTCGGATTCCGAACGGTGCAGACACCAAGGTGGTGCCACCCAAGTCGGGGTGAGCCATCGTCTCCCGTGTCAATCGGAGCGTTCTCCTGCAGGTTCTCTGGCATTGCTTGCTTTTTCGGTGAGAGAACGGATCATGACGGATCATCCCTGTTCGTCGTGAGACCTGGGCCATCCTTGTCAGGTTGTCCCGGCCTGACACTACGGACAGCTTGCAGTAAGTGGGCGTGGCGTTGGCTCAGCTTGCTATACACGTTCTCGATCATCTTCGTGTTCTGATGGCCAGCGAGTTCAGCCACGGTGGCAATGGGAACCCCCCGCTCAAGGGCGTCCGTGATCCAATGCTTTCGAAGCATCCTTGCCACAACCTCGTTACCAATCCCGGTTCTCCTGCGGAGGCGGATCATCTGGCAGTTGATCGCGGAAGTGGTCCAAGCCCGGCCGTCCTCGTTGCGGAACAGCGGTCCCTGGGGATGCTCCTTCATCAGGGCTTCAAGAATCTGCCTGTCTTTGTCGCTCAGGTAGATGCGCCGGATCTTGCGGGTCCGGTTGGTTGTCTTGCCGATGAGCGTGACTACTTGGTGGCCGATCTCCATGTTGCGTGCTTCAACCCGGCGCGCCTCGCCTACTCGACAGCCTGTCTCATAGATGAACGTCATCAGGTCACGGAACTGCTTGCTTCTGATCCCAGCGAACATCCTGTCGATGTCCTCTTGCCTCAGCTCCGCGTCGACGACTGGGGGCAGCGGGTTCTCCATCTTGGCCACCGGGTTGACAACGATGAGGCCGTCTTTGTGGGCCAGGTTATACGCCCGCTTGATGTGCGTGATGGCGTCGTGCCTGGTCACTGGTCCCCAGCCAGGAT
>JBKQMU010000006.1:0-15847 GCA_052146555.1 Isosphaeraceae bacterium | reverse complement strand
CCCCAGGCCAGCCAGACATCACCGAAGCTGCGGAGCCGTTCGAGGTGGATGTCGTTGAGCTTGATCAGCACCGGCTCGTCGTCATCAGGTTCGTCGTAATGGGGCGGATCGAAGAGCGAGGGCTGGGGCCGGGTCCGGCGCTTGCCGGAGAGAGTACGGCCCAGTTGAGCCCAGCCGCTGGTCTGGCCGCGAGTGAGCTCGCCGAGGTAGGCGACCACGCGGTGTCGAGAACCCCGGGGCGTCCGAATAGACTCAACGAGGACCCAGTAGGTATGCTTCTTGCCGCCTTTCCGTCGTTCGCAGCGTTTGAGAAACATGATGCGACTGAGCCTCCTTTGGGTCTCATGATCGCATCAAAAACCGCATAATCAAGAGGTGAAGTCTTGACTACATCGTGAAAACGGTGAGGTTAGCCCATCGCAATTGGACTTACGTCGATTTTTGGACGAAAATCGGGGGAAAATTCTCGCAACTCCGTAACTTGGGCTACGTTTTCTGACCGACCACCGGCCACCGTCCCGCGCTACGTTTTCTCGCCGGCCGTCATATGTGGTCGTTCACACGAATCTACGTGCGCGCGGCGTCCGGGCGTCAACGTTTCAATGTCCTGGGGGCATGGAACGCCGTGACGCGGGAACTGATCGCTGTGGCCAATACGTCGGTCGTCAACACCGAGACGATGTGTGAATTGTTGCGCAAGATTGTGGATCTGGGACTGACTGGACCAATCACACTGGTTCTGGACAACGCGCGCTATCAACGCAACGCCGTGGTGCAGGCGTTGGCGGATCAGTTGGGCATCACGCCGTTGTTCCTGCCGTCCTACTCTCCCAACCTGAACCTCATTGAACGACTCTGGAAGTTCACGAAGCGTCGCGCCCTATACGGTCGCTACCACTCGACTTTCCGGGACTTTCAAGCAGCGATCCAAGAGGTTCTCGACCGTGTGTCGACAAAGTACTCCCAGCAACTGGCCTCGTTGATGACGCTTAACTTCCAGCAATTCGATGACGTCTCACTCATGGCCGCGTAAGGTATAAGCCGCGAGTATTGCATTCTTTCCCGCTTCTGCCGGGTGTGTCCTCTCCCGCTACGCGTGCCGTGCTGTATTGCAATGATGACGACTTCCTCGGGACCCCCGTGCCGCGTGATATAGCGGCAGCGGGGGTTATCCTACGCCTGCCGCCAAGGTCGGATCGTCCGCTGGCCTCGAGAACATGTGCCGACTCGGTGACTCTAGCGGAACAATACGACGATCGCCACGAGGTTAGCCCCCCCGGCGGAAAGGGTGACCTTAGTACGGCCGACAACATTGCGGCGAGCAGGACCGCGTGTCCTTCGGTCCTCCTAGCCTGTAAAAGGTGCCGATCACCGCTTGTTGGTTCCCTGCCGATGGGCTTGTTCTCGTGAAAACGGGAAGGGTGCCAGTCCCTTTTACTACTCTTATCCCTACCGCCCAAGAAATTGGCATCATTTACCCGCATTTCCTGATCATCACAGCTAGGACATCCGACAATAGGACCGTGGGGGCCTCCTCTACAGGGGACGGGTGTCCATGTCTTCCGAGGGAACTGGGGACTCCTGGCAGGGACTTGATCCCAAATGAGGATGCGTCCCACGTATTTTGGTCCTCGATTGAGGAGTCATTCATGGCGAGGCAGATCAAGCAGGCAATTCAGGAGACTGGCGGTCCCGATCCCCGCAGATGGGGAGCTGGACAGCCGGTGCGAGGGCAATGCACCCGGATCCTATTTGTCGCCGCCATTCTGTTTATCGATCTGAACGCATGTTCTGTCTTCGCCCAGACACCCCCGCCCCGCGCCATTCCGGACCCGAAGGTCAAATTAGCGCAGAATCCTCCTCGTGCTACACCTGCCCCGCCTGCCCCGGGCCTTGAGAACCCGGAGGGGGACATGATTCCACAGATCCCTGCGCTTCCTGACGGATTTGGTCGGGATCAGGTGCGACTGCCGTCGCTGGGCGAGGCGGCATTGCCCTTGGGGAGAACCCCGGTACCGAATGCGGAAACCCTTCGAAAATACGGCCAGTATGTCGACAAGATCATCGACCCCCAGCACACCTTCGACGCGATCGTCGGGCGGCCGAGGGTGATGGTCCTCAAGGAGACTCCCACTCGATTTCAGCTCGAGGAAGAACGGATTGCGCGGGCGATCCCGTTCTTCGAGAACAAGCAGCTCTCGATCACGGGCCTGCGCGTAGGGACCACGATCCTCAACTTATGGTTCGGCGATCCGAACAACCCCAGCGGCCAGACGGTCTTGAGCTTTTTGGTCCGCGTTCTCCCCGACCCCGAAGCCCGGCAGCGCCTCGAGCGCGTTTATGATGCGCTGGCTAAGGAGATCAATAAACTCTTCCCCAATAGCGTCGTACGACTATCACTGGCTGGGGACAAGCTGGTGGTGTCGGGTCAGGCCAAGGACATCGTCGATGCTTACAACATCCTTAGGGTCGTCCGTGCAAACGCGCCCGGAGGCGCGGGCGGCGGCGGGGGTGGTGGTGGTGGAGGTCAGGGAAACGCCGTCGCGCAGATCCCACTCGGCCCGCAGATGACAACGATGGGGATCAATCCGCAGACGGGCGGCTTGACGGCCGTCACCACCCCAGCTCAGGTCGACTCTTTGACAGGCGCGTCCATCGCGAATCCGGTCGGGACACTGCCCACGCTCGACAATTACGTACTCGCGGGTGGTCCGAACGTGATCAATCTGCTTCGCGTCCCCGGAGAACAGCAGATCATGCTCCGCGTCACGGTGGCCGAAGTCAACCGCACCGCCGCGCGGAGCATCGGCCTTGATTTTAACATCTTGAACGCACAGAAGGTAACGGTCTTCGGCTCCACCTTGACGGGTCTCTCGGGAACGCTCACCAGCACCACGTCTACGGGCTCTGGGAATATAGTCGCCGTCCTGGATAATGGCCTGATCAATGCAACCATCACCGCGCTGCGAAACTTGAACTTCGCTCGCACTCTGGCCGAACCGAACTTAACGACCACGAATGGACAGACTGCGTTCTTCCTAGCGGGCGGAGAATTCCCGGTTCCGATCACGTCCGGGACGACTTTCACGGGCTTACAGGGTGTGCAGTACGTACCCTATGGAGTCCAACTGCGTTTCATCCCCTACATCACCGATACGGATCGTGTCCGTTTGGTCGTCAGCTCGGTCGTGAGTACGCGTGATATTTCGACCGCAGCAACGATCGGCGGTGCCAGTGTTTCAGGCCTGACGTCGCGGAGTTTTCAGACAACGGTCGAGCTCCGAGATGGTCAGACGCTGGCGGTAGCAGGCCTTCTTCAGAATTCGTACGGTGCCACTGCCCTGCGGGTGCCGTTTTTCGGCGATCTACCCGTCGTCGGCCGCCTGTTTGCCCAGGATGGTGCCTCCTCGAGCGAGCAAGAGCTCGTCATCCTGGTCACGCCGGTGTTGGTCCACCCCTACGACCCGCATCAGGTTCCCCCATTGCCAGGTTCAGACATCTTTGAGCCCGGCGACCTCGAGTTCTATCTGCTGGGGCGGCTGGAGGGCCGCCGATCCTACGACTACCGCACAAGCGTCAGGACCGATATCCACAGGATGGCACGTTACAGGCACTGTGATGACGTCTTCATCAATGGCCCGCATGGTTATTCTGCGGGTTCGCCGTGAGGCTTCGACCACAAAAAACCGATATTCAACACGTTCGACCAGTCGAGAGACTGGCGAACGCCAAGCAGGGAGGTCCGCACGGCCCGACGTTTCCCTTTCAGGGAGGAAGCCCCGATGTGCCGGCCAGTGAAAGCCAGCAGCTACGGCCGATGCGCCCTGGTGTGGGGGATTTTGCTGCTCTGCGGCGGTCTTGGGGGCTGCGGCACGACCCGCAACCGAAGCTGGTGGTGCATTGACAATTGCGCGACCATCCCCAAGGGCGCAATTCCTCTTCCCGCCGGCACACACCTCAGTTGCATCAACGCTGGTCAACACGAACGGGCCCAGGCGGAAAAGCTTTATGTCTACAAGCATGAATGGTATCTGGATAAGACCGAACCCGGTCCCGATGGCCGGCGCCACCTCGCAGCGATCAGCCGGATGCTGAATTGCGTGCCTCCGGACTGGCCAGTCGTCGTCCAGCCAGTCGAGCCCGAAGAGGAAGAGGTCGTTTCGTTCGAGGCAACAGCCAATCTGAATGAGCAGCGGCGTCAGAAGGTTGTGGAGTATCTCCTGGAGCACGGCCACCCCGAGGCCAACGAGCGTGTCATCCTCGGATACCCCACGGCCGAAGGACTCTATGGCGACCCGGCAGCCCTGATCGGTGGGCGTTACATGTTTACTCAGGGAGGACTCGGTGTGGGTGGAGCTGCGGGTGGCGGCTTGGGCGGCGGCCTGGGCGGGGGCATGGGCGGCGGCATGATGATGGGTGGTGGCGGTTTCTACTAGTCCGACTTGCTCCGATCAGTTCGCGGCTGTCCCTTCAGGAGGTCTTGAAATGGAGAAACGCAGGCGATGGGGCATCGCATGGATTGCCGCTCTTTCGCTAACGGGAACCACGATTGGTTGTCGCACGACTCCGGTTGGCGACTTCCCCCCCTTGGCGCAGTCTCCTGGCGGACGCACTGCCGCACAGACGCCCAACCTTTCTCCGCAACGAACCGCGAAACTCGCGCTTGAAACCGCGATTCAGATGGAAAAGAGCGGTCATCTGAAAGTCGCGGTTGAGCAGTATGAGAAGGCGAGGCAGCTCGACCCCAAGTTGACCGAAGTCGCCCATCGCCTGGCTGTGCTCCACGACCGCCAAGGAGAGTTCAAGCAGGCGGCCGCCGAGTACAAGAAAGCGGTAGAGGCCCGGCCGAAAGACGCCGACCTGCTCAACGACCAAGCTTATCATTATTATCAGCGCGGCGACTGGGTCCTAGCCGAGGCCTCGCTGCGCAAGGCACTGGCCGTCAACCCAAAACATGAGCGAGCCTGGATCAACCTCGGGATGGCACTTGCCCAGCAGGGCAAGGTTGAAGAAGCCTTCAAGGCATTTACCAAGGTCGTCAGTCCTGCAGACGCCAAGAGCAATATCGGCATGATCCTGGCCCAAAACGGCAAGAAGGGCGATGCCAAAGCGGCTTTCCGGGAGTCGCTGGAAATCGAGCCCGACGCTCCGCGGACGCGAGCGGCTCTCGCTCAGCTTGAAAAGGAGAAGCCGCCGAGCGATGCGACAGTGATCAGAAGCACGGCTCCACCCCCCAGCATCTCGCCGAATTGAGAGGAAGTGAGAATTCAGGGAACCTTGACATCTACCGCGGCACTTGATCTGGGGTCGTTGCCGCTCTGGGTACGTCGCGATCAGGGATGAGCCACGAATCGTTGCTCGTTTGACATTTACCCGATGTCCCTTCGTGATTTACCCGCCCAGCTCGGCGCCAAGGGACAGGTCCAAACATTCGTTCTCGCGTTTACGTTCTTCGTTGCCTCCCGAGCCTGTTCATTCCGGTCATGAAAAGACACGAGTCCGAGCACGAACAGCCCGAGCAAGGCATAAGTCTGGAATGACAAAGCCGTGAGCGTCTGCCAGGGAAATGCAGTCGAGTGGGTCCATGTGATTTCGGTCGACGCCCAGAAAAATCTTCCACCACAACGACGGGGGCATCCAGAGGATAAATAGTATCAACCGGAAATCCCACCGTGCCGGCCCCGAGATGGGCAGGCTCGTCCAGAGCAGCGCGATCGGCAAGAGGAGAAGCAGGAAATAGTGGTCCCACACGATCGGCGTGACGAGGAGCATTGCCGTGATGCAGGTCGCGAACGCATGGTCGCGCTCCGATCGGCACCGGGCTCGGCGCAGCACGACGACCACGGCCGCCACCGCTACTGCACAGGAAATCCAGGTGCCGGCTCGAGCCAGGAGCGGGCTGCGGACGAGCGGGATCGTCGTGCCCACGTTGCTGTTCGGGTCGAAGAGCTTGCTCCAGAATCCCAGTAGTGAGACGTTCGGCCACGAGGATCGCCAAGAACCGAGTGTGGGAATCACGTCGACGATATAGTCTCGGTAGCTCTCGATCCTCAGGACCACGGCCGTCAACAGCGTCAGCACGACGATCGACGCGGCCCCAGCCGCGACAGCACGCCAGCGGCGCTGGAGGACGAAGTACAGAAACAGGAATCCCGGAAAGAGCTTGATCGCCGTCGCCGCGCCCAGGAGGATCCCAGCCCAGATGGGAAGGCCGGTTCGATCCGCCCACCAGACGCCCACGATGAGTATCAGGAGCACGAGGTTCAACTGTCCCTGGAGAAGCTGTTGACGCAATGGGTTGCAGACCAGGAGCAGGACGTAGGCGGGTAATGCCGACCAGGGAGTCAACCGGATTCCCAACCCCCGCGCCGTCAGATACAAACTCGCCCCCAGCGGCAACAAGGACAGCACGTTCCAGGTGAGGAGGGCATCCGGATAGCTCAGGCGAGACAGCGGGATCGCCAGCAAGATGGAGGTCGGAGGATGGAGGTTGCGCTCGAGGAAGACCTGGTTGGGCCGTCTCCGGTAACCCATGTGGTGCGCCAGGCTGATCTCCTGCGGCTCGTAGACCGGCCTCCCCTCGCGATAATTGCGCGCCGACGCCCATTCCTGCACGAAGTCGCGGAGATTCGTGGTCCGGAAGCAGTCGAGAAACGGCGGTCCGCAGACGACGCTCGCCAACCCCGCCGCGACAACCCAGAAGAGGCGGTTTCGCCGAGTGCTGGACTCAGATGCGAAATCCATGATCCTCCGCTGGACCTCGGGCGCCTTTCTCTCGAAAACCGTGTTGAGTGACGCTCTTGTTGCAAGGGAGACCTGTCTCCCTGATGTTGGCTGGCTCCTCACGTGCGACCGCCGTTTGATGTGAGCCCAGCTTGTGCAAAGCAGTAGCCTCGCCCTCCTGGCGCTCCATCATGCTTGTGGCCTGGCGATCCAGCTCCTCACGCAGGGCGTCCTCATTCACCGGTCACACTGGCTGGTTCAGAGCCTCAATTCCCCGATTCCGTGTCGGGTTTAGGGGCGGGGACCTTGGCCATTTCGCGACAGGCTTGCTCGCATGTCCTGCACGCCTGAACGCATTCTTTCATCTCTTCGTCGTCGTGCTTGGCGCACTCCTCGGCGCATTTCTGGCACGCATTGGCGCAGACCAAGCAAGCCATGGCGATCAGCTCGCTCTCGCGGCCAATGAAATCGGCCGTCAAGCAGCAGAACTCATGACAGTCGAGCGTCAGCGCGGCGGCTCGGTTGTGCGCCTTATGGCCGTCCTTGACCTTCTCGAAGCAATGGTGGAACGTCTCGTTGCAGACGTTCGCGCACTCGCTGCAGGCCTTTAAGCATGCGCCGTGCAGCGTATCGTGGTGGTGGTGCGGCTCCTGGGCCCGTGCTTCTCCTGGTCCCAACAAGGCGACGCCCCCGACGCCAATTCCCAACACACTAAGGACTTCTCGTCGATTCATTGGAAACTCCTTTCGAGCTTGTAAGACCCTTGTCATCGGTCCCGTCCTCCCCACTTCAGGCACGCCCGCTCGTTTTCAGCGGCGTTGTGATAGTGCTCGCCACCAGGTCGGCGACGAGCGCCGGGCCGTTGGGCGAGCCAAGGCCCGTCTCTGTGTTTCCGATCGCCACACCGGCGATTTGATGGAACGGGTCGTTCGCCGTATTTCGGTCGGCCGAAGCGAAGGCGTAAAGCGAGGGCAAGGTCTGCGTCGGGCCATCGAGACTTTGCCTGCCGGCGAGCGCTCTGCCCTGGTCGGCAATGGCGATGATCGCCGCCCAGGACGGGGCGCCCAAGCTCGTCCCACCGACCGTTGTCCAACCACTCTGGCCCGTCGAGGGCAGGGTCAGATAGAACCAAACTCCCGTGCTCGGGTTGGCGTCAAAGGCCACGTCGGGCGCGATCCTCTTGCCGGTCGATTGGACGGACCTTTGATAGGCCGGCTCCGGCTCGTACCGGCTGACGCCCCCGCCCCCGCCGATAAAAGCATAATCGAGACCGCTGCCGATCCAAGCGAACTCGGACAGGTAGCTCCCCGAAGAGCGGACGTAGAGCGAGGTCCCGCCGACAGCAAGCACGTTGGGCGAGGCCGCCGGATACTCGATACCGGCCTTTGCTCCGCTGTCACCGCTGGAGGCGACGAACGTGATGCCCACATGGCCGGCCGGGGTGTGGAAGTGCGAGTTGTAGGCGGTATCCGTCCGCACCTCGGGGAACCCCCAGCTCATTGAGACCACGTTGACGCCCGGCGTGTTGCGGGCCGTGTCGACGGCGGCCAGCATCGGCGTGATGCTCTGTGACTTGGCCTCCACGACCAGGATATTCGCGGCGGGTGCGATCGCATGCGCCCACTCGACGTCCAGCGACTCCTCGGCGGCCCAATCGACGTTGGTCTTCGCGCCCTTCTGGGTATCGACGGTGAGCACGGGGTCCGGCAGTTTGAACTCTTGATCGAAAGTATGCAGGTCCGAAACCAGGTTCGGGTCGTGATAGGCCTCGACCAAGGCAATCGTCTCGCCCGAGCCGTCTCCCTGGACGGTCCCGGAGGATGTCGGGAACGTGATTGCATCCAGACCGTAGGCGCGGGTCAATTGCGCCGGAGTAAAAGCCGAGAGCAGGGAGCGGTCGTCGAGCCTATCGAGAGCAGGTCGCCAAGCGCGACGGCGGCTCCGCATGTCTTGCCTTACGGGCGTGTGCATCTGCCTAGATGAGTCCAACACTGTTATGACGAATGAAACAAATAACCCAGGTGGTCAATCGTGGAATCAATCCGCCGTCGGCGTCGCCGCGGCCAGAACTCAAATGGGCGGTCCTACGTCCTTCGGCAGCGTCCTGGCCAGTATCGTTCGGGCGCGAGTCTCAAGAGCCCCGGCCTCGGTCGTACGGCCCGTTCTGCGGAGCAGGCTGGCGTATGGCATCAAGACGAGTGCCAGCGCCGGGTTCTCGGGGCCCAAGTTCTTCTCGGTAAGAAATAGTGATCGCTTGAACAAACTCTCAGATTCCCGATACCGGCCCCGGGCCATCTCGATTTCCGCCAAGGTGGTGAGGTTGGCCGCAATGCCGAGGTGTTCCGGCCCCATGGCCTTCTCGACGATCGACAACGACCGCTTGGCGAACTGTTCGGCCTCGGCGTATTTGCGTTGCTTGATGAAGATTGCCGCCAAGTTGTTGAGGCTCTGGGCCACGTCGGGGTGGTTCAGTCCCATCGCTTTCTCCCGGATTGTGAGCGTTCGCCTGTAGAGACGCTCCGCATCGGCACACTTGCCCTGATCAAACTCGAGCCACGCGAGGCTGGAGAGGCTCGAGACCATGCGGGGATGATCGGCACCCCAGAGCTTCTCGTCGATCGACAGCGCCCGCTTGGCGAGCCGTTCGCCCTGGGCATGTTTCCCTTGGAAATGGACGGCGTACGCCAATCCGAAAAGTGCCCCGGAAAGACGCTCATCGCCGATACGCAGGCTCTCCGCCTCAGATACGGCTCCCCGAAACAAAACCTCGGCCTCTTCGTTGTGGCCATGTTTGAGCGCCGCTTTGCCTGAAGTGAGGAGTTGCTGGAGTCTCTCCGCGGACACCGGCTTCTCTTCGGCGGCTCCTTTTTGCTCTGCAGGAGCGACAGGGCCCCGGACATTGCTCTGCGCAGGGGCGTCGGAGCCAACAACCGTCAATGGAATGACCAGCCACGCCGCCGCGCTCCGAATGGGTTTGAGATGGTACATGGTTCATCTCCCCCGCACGGCAAGGGTGAAGGTGCAGGCCCAACCGATCGACAATCGCTCTCGCGGACGATGGATCAACCTAGATGAATAGTGCCGACCCCAAAGACCGAGTTCCCTGTCGGAGGATGCGGTTTCTCGTTCGCGTCAGCTCGTTGCCAGCTCGTCGCACCAGGCGGCCAGAGTCCTCGATACGCGCCTTCCGCTTTTTGGGGGAACGTCCAGGCGGAGCATGGCTCCAATCTCGACTTTCCCGCATTCGCCGCCCGAGGGGACCTCGACCAGGGCGAACGTTTGGCGGGGCGCCAGGACCACGCGCCAGGGCCGCACGGCGTGGCGCACCTCGATCGCCCGGCCGCTTCGGTCGAGCATGATGAGATCGATCGGAAACCTCATGAAACATGTGTGAATCGATGAACAGGGGATGAGGAGCAGACCGAACCCAGTGGGCGGCCGCGGGCGAAACTGGAGGCCGAGCAGGCGCGGCCAGTAGCGAGCGGCCACTTCCAGGCGGTCCACGATGGAGCGTCCTGAGCTGCGCTCGACGAGTCGCCAGTAGTCGGTCAGCGTAGCGACCTCCGGTTGAGCATTGCTTCGGCGAACTGGAAGAACTGGAGAAAAACCGGCCCGAGCGTGATAACGAAGATCGCTGGCAGGAAGCAAACGACCAGGGGAAACAGGACCTTGACGGGGAGCGCTTGGGCGAGGTCCATCGCGCGATCGCGGCGGCGATCGCGAACGTCGTTGGCCTGGCGGCGAAGCACATCAGATACGCCCGCGCCGACCTGTTCGGCGTGGACGATCGCCGAGATGAAGATTGTCAATGATTGGACGTCGAGGCGCTTTGCCAGCCGTCGCAGTGACTCGACGCGTGGTCGCCCGGTCAAGGTCTCGCGCTGGAAATTCCGAAGCTCGGTCGTCAGTGGCCTGTTGGCGGGCTGCGAGTCGACGATTCGGGCGATCGCAGCTTCGAACCCCAGGCCGGACTCGCCGAGCGTTGCCAGTAGCTCGAGGACCAGTGGCAAGTCCTGTTCCACTTCCGTCACGATGCGGCGCCGACTCGCCCTGACGACCGCGCACGGTCCCAATCCCAGGATCACCACCAGGATCCAGGGCCCCAACCGGATCACTGGCACGAAGATCTCGCCGACCGCCCCCGGGATGGTTCCCAGGGCCCGGATGGCGAAATCGATCATTCCAGAGCGGCTGATGAAAAACATCAGCAGCAGACCCACGAGAATCGTGGATATCGTGAGCGCATAGAAAACGCCCACGGCCCTCCGCGAGCGGTATCCCGCCAAGGCGAGCCAGCGGCCGTGTAGCCCCCGGCTCCCCTCGTCGTCCCATTCCGTGGCATCTTCGTCGAGACCCAGATATTCCGCGATCCTCACCCGGCTGGTGCTGCGGAGCACGAAGCCGCGGAGCGCTAGAAAGCCGATGATCGAGATGAATCCGGCGACGGGCAGCCACACCCAGGGTTGCATCACAGTCCTCAGTATTTCAAACGGCTCAATGCAGAGCACCAGAACACACCGACGCCCTGCAGGATGACAGCCCCCGAGAAGAAGGCGCTGCCGTAAGTCGTGCTGAGAAAATCTTCCATCCGCTGCGGATCGGTCCGCCACATGAGCAGGCCGATGAAGTAGGTCACGCCGAGCACGGCGATGATCGATGCCCGCGACTGGACGGTCATCGACCGGATCCGCCGGGAGAGCTCGATCCGGTCGCGGATGGCCCGGCCGACTGAGGCCAATGTCGGTGCCAGGCTGCCGCCGACCTCGCCGTGGACCGATAGCGCCGAGGCGAACAGGCGAAACGTCTCCAGCGGCACGCGGGCCGTCAGGCCTCGGTAGACGGTCTGGGGAGAATCGCCGTAGCGGATGCGGCCGAGCACCTCTTCCAGTTGAGGTTTCAAGGGGTAGCGCGATTCGTCGACGGCGGTCTCCAGGCTCTGCAAGACGCTCGCCCCGGCCCGCAACGAGCCGACCATCAGGTCGATCGCATCGGCCAACTGCGTCTCGATCCTTTGAGTCAAGCGGCCCGCCCACATCGCTTCTGTCTCGTGGACCAGGATTGCGACGATGGCGCCGCCCATGAGCGCGTAGAAGATTTTCAAACCCGCGATGAAGTAGACCAACGCGACGATGATCGCCCCGCAGACCAAGGGGGCCAGGCGATGTCGCCGCAAGAAGTGCCGCGCGGGGGGCGGTTCTTGGCCGGCGGGTTCTTCTTCTACCTCCATCTCGATTTGGGCGGCATCGAGCCGATCACGAGCGATGCGGCTCGCTCGCGCCGACCACCAGAGCCGGACGACCGCGGCGAATGCCAACGCCAAGATCAGCAAGACGACCAGTCGTTCAAGCATTGTCGCCGTCGAACCTCCTGGGCTTCTGGAACAATCTCATCGGCACTTCGACGTCCCGTTCTCGCAGCTCGTCCGCCAGGCGAGGCACGATGCCGGTAGCGGCGTGTTCGCCGAGGATGTTGTGGCCCTTGCGCCCGCGCCGCTCGAACTTGAACAGCTCCTGAGTGACCGGCGTGTTCCCTTCTAGGCCGGTGATCTCGACGATGCTCGCCACCCGGCGCACGCCGTCTTCGTAGCGCTTGACGTGGATCAGCAGTTGGATCGCTGAGACGATCTGCTCGCGGATGGCGCGCGAGGGGAGATCGAGCCCGGCCATCAGGACCATGGTTTCGAGCCGGGCCAGGGCATCGCGGGGAGTGTTGGCGTGGATGGTCGTCAGGCTGCCGTCGTGACCGGTGTTCATGGCCTGGAGCATGTCGAGGGCCTCGGACCCGCGAACTTCGCCGACGATGATCCGGTCGGGCCGCATGCGGAGGCTGTTTATCACGAGTTCGCGCGCGGCAATCTGTCCCCGCCCCTCGACATTCGGCGGGCGCGTCTCCAGCCGCACGACGTGCCGCTGGTCGAGGATCAGCTCGGCCGCATCCTCGATGGTGATGATCCGCTCGGTGGCAGGAATCGCCTCGGCGATCGCCCCCAGGAAGGTCGACTTGCCGGCACCGGTGCCGCCGGAGATCAGGATGTTCTTTCGCGCCTTGACCGCCAGCTCGAGGAACGCGATCATGTCCTCCGAGATCGTACCCAGCCGCACCAGGTCGTCGCGCCGCAGCCGCTGGCGGCCGAAGCGGCGAATCGACAGGACCGAGCCGTCGAGCGCCACCGGCGCGATCGTCGCGTTGACACGGCTGCCGTCTGGCAGCCGGGCGTCGACCATGGGCGACGCCTCGTCGACGCGCCTGCCCACCCGCGCCGCGATCCGCTGGATGATCCGCAGCAGGTGATCCTCGTTGCGGAAACGGACATCAGTCTCGGTAAGGCAGCCGAACCGTTCGACATAAACCTGGTTGGCGCCGTTGACCAGGATGTCGGTGACCGACGGGTCCGCCATCAGGGGTGCGAGCGGGCCGACCCCAAGCGTTTCCTCCGTCAGGTCGTCGGCAAGGCGCCTTCGCTCCTGGTCATTGAGCGGCAGGTCTTGCGTCGCCAGGATGCGCTCCACGAACTCGTGCACGGCGGCCGAGACGACCTCTTCGCTCGCGGTGAGCAGGTTGCGCTCGTTGAACTCGTCGAGCAGGAGGTTGTGGAGCTCGCCCTTGATCACCTGGTACTCGGCGTGGCCCCCGCGCGCCACGCGTACGGCGGCCCGTCGCTCCTCCCGCGGCTCGCCGGTGCTCGTCGTGGGCGGCTTCTGCAGCAGCCGGGTCGTCGGCAGCATTAAGATCGAGCGCGTCAGGGTCTCGCGGAATTGTTTTTCCGAATCCATCGGGGAATCGGCTTTGCCGTTGCTCATGGAGAGTTCTCAACGGTCAGAGAAAGTGCCTCCGGCGCATGGGCAGCGCCGTTGGCGCCAATGGGGGCTGTCGTAGTCACCAGTTTAAGAGCCGACAAGTCGTCGACGATCCGGGAGATCCCGCGGTTGAAACCAGAGAATCGCCCCGACCGAAGCATGGAGGGCTTCCCCAGATTCGCCGAGACAACGACGCCTTTGCTGTAGGGAATGACGTGATCGACAACATGACCCAGTTGCCGCGAGATGTCGGCGGGTTTGAGGCTACCCGCAAACCTCATGTAGCGATTCACGACCACGTGAATCCGGTCTTGCGGGACTCCGAGATCGCCCAGCAGCTTGAGAAACTTGGCACCCCCGAGCAGCGTCGGCACGACGCTTTCGATCACGACGTAGGCCCGGTCGCTCAGGTCGAGCACGGCCATCATCACGCGGTCGAGCATCGGGAATGAATCGACAATTACATAATCATAAGTGCGGCGTGCCAGATTGATGATCCGCGAGATGATCTCGTCGTCGATCATGGCGGCCTGGACCGCGTCGCTGGGGGCGGCAAGTAGGTGCAAGCCGCAGGCGTGGGGCTCGGTGAGCTGCCGGAGCAGCATTTCGTCCAGGCGGCCGCGCTCCTGCCAGGCGTCGATCATGGTCATTTGCGGCCTGAGATCGAGCAGGGTGGCGCAGACGCCCAGCTGGAGCGAGGCGTCGATGAGGATGACCCTCTCGGGGTTGCGTACCGCCAGACCGCAGGCGACATTGACGGCGACCGTCGATTTGCCCACCCCACCCTTGTTTCCCATGAAGAAAACGACCCGGCCCAGTTGCGTCGGCTTGACCACTTGCCGGCGCTCCAGGCGCTGGAGCATTTGCTCGAGATCAGCGCTGGATATCGGCCGGCGGAGGAAGTCTTGCACTCCTGCCCGGATCGCTTCAATGATGATCGCGCTCTCCGAAACATCGTGGCCGAAGACATCGGGTCGGAAGACTGCGGCCAACGCCGTCCCGGGAGACGCGACGGCCAACTCCTCGGAGAACACCAGCAGTGTCTGCGGGTCGCGCGCCATCTCCACCAGGACGAGCGCCGGGTGGCGGTTCCGGGCAGCTTCAACGCCCCGGCGATAGTCCTCCACGTGATGGATCACGGCGAGTGTGTCGGCGATCCCCGCGAGCGCGGCCTCGCACTCCCCGCGGAGCTTCGGATCGGGACCGACGACCAGGATCGAGGGTGTGCTTTGCATGCCGGCTCCCAGATTACATCTCGGAACGGACCAGAGTCGGGGCGCGAACGGGCATTGGGACGCTGGCGCTCAACTGAAACAGGGTTGTGAAGAGCGCGTTCGTGTCATTCTGGTTGAGGGCCAGAAGACTCACCGCGCCGTACAGACTCGACGGTACCCCCATGGCGTTGGCAGGAGCGATGTAACCGTTGTTTGTTCTTTGATTCACACTCAGAAGATTTCCCCTCATCAGCGTGAATTGGACCGGTGGCGTCGCTGAGGTCACGCTGAGATTCACCCAGCCGAAGGCGACAATCCAGTCGACGCCTGGGTACAGCGCGTCACTCGCGTAGAGGGGGGCATAAACGGCGGTCTGGTTCGTGGAGTCGAGTGGTGGATAAGGCCGGTTTTGCATCCGCGTCGACTGATTGGGATCGTTTGTCGAAGGATACATCACAGTCTGGCCGAACGACGCCCCGCTGACCTGGACCACCATGTCGCCCGCTGAATGGTTGATCGCCGTTGTGCCGCTCATGCCCCGCGTCACGGTCCATGTCGTCGTATTGAACGTCGTCTGGTTCGGAGACTGGGGGACGAGCATCTGCTCGACCTGGCCGTTGCTGATGATCGCGATCTGGAACTGCTCGACGGGAAAGCCGTCGGGCGCAACGATGTTGATCTGGTTGTCCGCAGCGCCAACATTCTGGGCCAGGAAGGTGACGCGGATAACCATGCCGATGACCTGGCCCAAGAATGTGCCGCTCATCGCCGTCAGCGTGCCGTCATTATTCACCTGGACGCTGACTTGGTCGTCGCTTCCGGCCCAGAAGCTCGTGCTCAGTGCCAGCGGCGCGACGCCGGCCACATTGTAATTCATGTTGGGCGGCTGGCCGAGCACGCCGACGCTACCGAAACCAGTCTGCGGTGGCCCCCCCACGTTGTACTGTGCGCTGGGCCCCCCCACGAAGAGCGCCGGGGTGGCGTTAGCGATGCCGGTCGCTCGGGCCGTGATCCCCTGGCTCTTGGCCCAGACCGTCCCCGACGACGTGGTCTGCGTCCGGATGAGAGATCCCTGCCCGAATAAGTAAGGGAGCGTAGGTCCCGACGAGAAAC
>JBKQMU010000005.1:0-3108 GCA_052146555.1 Isosphaeraceae bacterium | reverse complement strand
GCCTCGGCCGCGATCGGTCAGAGCTCGAATGTAATCGTGAGACGAACCTGGAAGGAAGCGCCACTCCTCTACCTGCTCATTGTCGCGCCTCCAGGCAAGGCGAAAACGCCCGTCGTGCGGCTGGTGGTACGGCCACTCGCTCAGATCGATAAATCGCTGCGTGACGAATCCCGGCTCGCCAAGCAAGCCTGGGAGGAAGGTAAGAAGAGCATGCCCAAGGGATCGTCTCCCGGGCCCGCGCCGGCAAACCGGCGTGTGATCGTCAAGGACGTCACGCGGGAAACGCTGATTGCGATCCTCGCGAATAATCCGCGCGGTCTCCTCGCCGATCCGGACGAAGCGAGCGCGTGGGTGTCGAGCTTCAACGAGTACAAAGCGAAGGGATCAGATCGCTCGTTTTGGCTCGACCTATGGGCTTCGTCGGCTCTCAAGTACGACCGCGAGGGGGGCAATCGGACAGGATTCGTCCCGCATCCGTTCGTGACAGTGCTCGGCGGTCTGCAGCCCGATATGCTCGGATCGCTCTCCGAGGAACACGGCCGGGACGACGGGTTCCTGGACCGGATCCTCTTCTGTTTTCCCGCCGTCTTCCCACGACAGCGGTGGACGGAGGAAGAGCTCGACGAGGACGACGAGCGGCTATGGCACGCTGTGGTGGAGACGCTTTACGGCCAGGAGCAGCACTTCGACCCGGAGCGGAACGAGATCAGGCCCGCCTGGATCGGGTTTAGCTCTGAGGCGAAGGAAGCGTTCATCGCCTTTTTCGACCAGCACTGCGACGAGATGGAGAGCGAAGAGGATCCTTGCCCGTCTATCGGCGCCTGGTCAAAGCTGCGCGCCTACGCGGCGCGGTTCTCACTCATCTTGAGCCGGCTTCGTCTGGCGTCAAAACCCGAACGGCCCGACCTTGGCACGGCGCCCGTGGCGCTCGAAGACGTCCAGGGATCGGTGCGCCTGATCACCTATTTCAAGCGGCAGGTTGAACGAGTGCACCATCGCATGACGGGCGGGACGGGGAGCGTCGAGACGTGCCACGTGCTCGCCTGGATCGCACGCCAAAATAAGCCGGAGTTTCGGGAGCGCGAGCTGCAAAACGATCTCCGCAGGAGGTTCCCGGATACGCAATCTCTCCGCGCGCCGCTCCAGGCGTTGGCCGAGGCCAACGCGATCCGGATCAGCTCCAAGATCCCCATGACTCCCCGGCGGGGTCGGAAACCCAGCCCGACCTGGGAAGTGAACCCACTACTCTTAGGGAGCGCCTGAAATTACGCAGAATACGCGAAATTGAAACTGTGTACACTACGTGCAATGAATTCTGCGTTTTCTGCGTAATTTCAGGCGCCCCCTAAGGGTCTTTTCGAAGGAGACCGGTTATGCCCAACCTCATCGACGAAATCAGCCAGGCCGACGCCGACCTTCAGGCCGCCGAGACCGAGGCGACCGCGGCCTGGAAGAGTTTGCGAGAATGCAAACTCAGGCTCAGGAAATGTCGTGCCGAATTAAGCCGACTCATCAAGGAGCTGAAGACCGGTGAGTCCCACTACCCGCTCCTGGAGAGGATCGATCGGAATGGTGAAATCATAGATTCAGAGCCGCCGGCCTGGCCGCTTGGAACCTTATGAGGAGGTGTGATGGGTGTCGTGAAGCGCATTGTCGGCTGGCGAGATTCTCGCTGGCCGATCCCGAACACGCTCCAGGCCCTCGTCGGCCTGGTCGAGCCGCGCGACCCGGAAGCCTACCTGGAGCGGAAGCGGGCCGACCGCGAAGCGGCCCGGGAGCGGGTGGCGATCCAGGAGGAGCGGCGCGGCACCGTTCCCCGGCGCATGGTTCCCTCAGCGGGGTCCGTGTCGCTCGACGAGATGCGCGCCGAGATTCTCCCTGCTCGCGAGATCACGCGGGAACGAGACGCCGCCGCCGGGCCGACCCTCGAATCGATGCGCGCCGAGGTGGCCTTGGAGCACGACCGATACGTAGAGGCTTTCCGCTCCGCGGTCCGGTCGTACCTGCGCGGCGAGAAGCCGGCCGGTGTCGAACCCAAGTCGGTCGAGCTGCCGGCTCGCGCTCAGCCAGGCTGGTATCGCTTCGACCGCACGTTTTACCGCGTCGGCCAGGGACCGTTCCCGACCTGGGGATTCCCGGAGCCGAAGCGGACACCGGCTACGGTCCAGGGGAGTCTGTTCTGATGCGCCGCCCCCGCATCCTGGACCTGTTCCGCGAGAACTTTAGCCCGTCCGATCACAGGAACTGATGCATGCAAACCTACCTTATCCCCGGCCGCGTGCTCTGCTGGTTTTCCTGCGGTGCCCCGTCGGCCGTAGCGGCGAAGATGGCGATTGAAATCTATTCGGGCGAGCGACCCGTTGAGGTCTGTAATCACGACCTTTCCCCCTCGGAGCATCCCGACAACCGCCGTTTTTTGGCCGACGTGGAGCGCTGGCTCGGTCAGCCGATTATCGCGGTGAACAGCACGAGATATCGCGATATCTGGGAACTGTTCGAGAATCGGAAGTTCATCAAGAGTCCACATGGCGCGATCTGCACCACGGAGATGAAGGTCATCCCCGGTCGCAAATACACGGACCGCTGGGATTGGTCAGTCTTCGGCTTCACGGCCGATGAGGCGCCTCGAATTACGGCCTTTGAGGAGCGTAACCCGGAGCTGCGGTGCCTCTGGCCACTCAAAGACCGGGGAATCACCAGAGCGGATTGCTTCGGCATCATAAGAGAGGCCGGCATCCAGCTACCGGCCATGTACGGGCTCGGGTATCGCAATAACAATTGCCTCGGCTGCGTCAAGGGCGGTGCCGGCTATTGGAACAAGATCCGCCGTGATTTTCCGGCCTACTTCGACCGGATGAACACGGTTAGTCGGCTTCTCGAAAATCCGTTTTTGAAGTATCGAGGCGAGCAGATCTATCTCGATCAGCTCCCTCCAGATGCGGGCCGATACGAGGAAGAGCCCGATATCGAATGCGGGCCGGTCTGTGTTCAACCAAGCGACACTCATTCCTCACCATCGACATCCTGACTCTCTCGCTCCACGACGCGCCGAAGGTCTTCCGGGCTGGATGTCGCGTACAGGAGCGTCGTGGCCGCCGAGCGATGGCC
>JBKQMU010000004.1:0-32031 GCA_052146555.1 Isosphaeraceae bacterium | reverse complement strand
GCGCCTTCATGAGAAGTGGCGATCGATTCCCGATGCGGCACGACCTCTCGAGCTTGAGGCTCTTGGGCACCGTCGGCGAGCCGATCAACCCCGAGGCCTGGATGTGGTATTACGAGGTCATCGGTGGCAGCCGCTGCCCGATCGTCGATACCTGGTGGCAGACGGAGACCGGGGCCATCATGATTTCGTCCCTGCCCGGCGCGATGCCTGGCCGGCCGGGCTCGGTGAGCCAGCCTTTGCCCGGGGTCTTCCCGATGGTCGTGGACCAAGAGGGCCATCAGGTGCCTCCCGGCCAGGGCGGCTACCTGGTGCTCACCAAGCCCTGGCCGTCGATGTTCCGCACCCTCTTCGGCGACGACGAGCGGTACAACCTGCAATACTGGAAGGTTATCCCAGGCACATATTACACGGGCGACGGCGCGCGTTACGACGCGCAGGGAAACTACTGGATTCTGGGCCGGGTGGACGACGTGATCAATGTCTCCGGCCACCGGCTTTCGACCATGGAGCTCGAGAACGCCGTGGCCAGCCACCCGGCGGTGTCCGAAGCCGCGGTCGTCGGCCGCCCCGACGAGCGCAGGGGTCAGGCCATCACCGCTTTCGTCACCCTCCTATCGGGCTATAATTCCAGCGATCAACTGCGTCAGGAACTTCGCGAGCACGTTGTCCAGGCGATCGGCGCTCTGGCCCGTCCCGACGACATCCGGTTTGCCGATGCCCTGCCCAAGACGCGCTCGGGAAAGGTCATGAGACGGCTCTTGCGCGATATCGCCACGGGCCATGAGGCCACCGGAGATATCACCACGTTGGAAGACCTCCACGTCCTGTTCCAGCTCCGTGGAGACGAGGAAAGGACGAATCAGTGAGGCCGGACCTGAGCCGATGAGATCGGAGCCAGGTACGTATCGACTCGGACCGCGTCCGCGTTGGACGTCACGGTCGGTGCTGCACCGCGAACCAGAAGGACCGCTGCCGGAACCGGCTGCTCCGCGACCATTCTCTATGGGGTCGTCGCGCTAGGTCTGCAAGAACCAGGTCGAACAACCTGATCGGCGCATCAATCGAGCCTGGGGCAGGCGACCCCAGGCTCACCACACTCGGAGGATCGATGTCCCTTCGAGGACATCGGTATCGGCCCGTTGCCGCCGCGATCGATCCGCTGGTCGGCCTCTCCTGAAACCAGAACGACCGGCCGGTGGGGCTTGTGTAGTCTCGACCGGAGGCACGTTCCATAACCCAGATTCGCCGCCACTTCGCTGCCGGCCAGAATGCCAAAATCCGTGCGTCGTTATCTTGGGGGCAAGCGCAAGGAGCCCGTGTCCGACCTCGCTGATGAGCTCGGAATCCGACTCAACCGGACCCAGAACTGGGTTAAGCTCGTGCCCGATCAGACCGAGAAGGCGTTCCAGCACGGGCCAGGACGGACTCCTCGCCTCAAGGCAACCCAAGGGCCCCAAGATTCGAGCAGTTCCAGCCAAGCTCGCTCAGAAGAACGGGGTCCTCAGCGAAGTCCTGGAAGATCATGTGAAACCCAAGGAGTACCTGGGGAACCATGAAAAGGGTCAAGACCGGAGAGAAAAACGGGACATGACGTCCGTCAGGTTCTGCGGGTTAAGGAGATTGAGAACGCTCCGGGATTGGCACGAATGCGACAAGCCCTCACAGCAGGGTGCCGCGAAATCCGGACAGGAAGTTCCGGCCCCTCGCTTGTCCCCAGGCGGCGAGAATTCCAGTTCACGCTGGACCACCACACGACATCTCCCGCTTGTGGCCGACGTCCGGGTTTGCACGGGCTCGCTTCAAGAAGGTTCCTGTTCAAAGGGTTAAACGAAGATTCCTCTTCAAAAGGTTAAACGCACGCCCACTCCAATAACGGGGCGGGAGGAACCACTTCACTCCTTTTTCCAATTATGCGGGGGACATCCTCCGAGAAACTTAAATATATTATTGACGAACTTGAATCCCGGAACCACTAAGCTATATTTGCTCGAGTATCAGGGATCTGCACCTGCGTTCCCGGAACGGATTCGAGTAACTCCCTCTCACGGACGAGTCACCTCGAATCTGGACGAACGCCCATGATCAACATCGATCCCCGGAAGCGCCGGCGCCTTGTTCCCATCGTCACCGGTCTCGAATCCCGCCGACTTCTGTCATTCTCGGTTACGAGCCTTGGACAAGATGGCCTTGACCTTGTCGGCCCTGACGCATCCCAGGGTCCGGACGGCATCCAGGACCTGGACCTGCAATTGTCGGGGCTCTTACCCTCGTCGAGCAATACCATCGACCGGATGTTGATTACTCCCCAAGGCGGAGTTTCACAGGGGAGTTTTGCGTGGCAGACCCAGCCAACGCCGGGCAGCAACGTCAGTGGCCTCGGCGAGTACGGCTATTCCATGGCGGAATTCTTTTATTCGTCATCGACAACCGGTCACCTCTACATCAACCCACAGGTCAAAAGTGTTGCTCCGCCTGCCGGTGCGGGCTCGCTTGGTGGCTCGACAGGTCCCCTGGTTGGACTGCAAAACGGGGACTGGCTCACGGTGAATGTCTATTATCAGAACACAACTTATACCGATTCCTACACGTTTCAGGTCGCGAATCTCACCTCGGCCACGGACCCCATGCCGGCAGTCGCCACCCCCAGCCCCGTAACCTCCGATGGAATAACTACCACGGATCATGGGCAGGACGGCACGGGCAATTCCTATCAGGTGGGGTATGTTCACCTGACCGTAACTGATCCCAGCTTCGTCAATTTCGATCCCAGCAACTTTGTCCAGGGATTCAATACACAAAATGGGCTGGTCTTCACGCTCAGCGACCAATCGGGGCTAGAATGGGACAGCCTGAGCCCCGAACTCTCGCACAACCACCTCGACACGACCTACAACCAGTCGACGAACACCTTCGACATCTACTTCCCGCCCCTGCGGACTGAAGCCCCCGTGAGCGGAACGCCCGCTACACTCACCTTCCAGGCGACCATTCCGGGGGACCCGAACATCTATGTGGAGCAATTCACCCCCAGTCCCCCCGGTGGGTATAACCTAAGCGCCATGTACAGCACCCAATCCGGTTCGGCGACTGCTTCAACCGAGGCCGACCTCGACAGCTTCCTCGGAAACGGTAATCCCAAGGGAATCATCTACCTTTCAACGTCCGTTCCAAACCACACAATCATCGTCAACCAGCCCTTGCAGATTACCCACTCGGTGACGATCATCGGGCAGGGCGACACGATCCTCTTCGATCAGGATCATGCGGGAGGCGATACGTCGGCCTGGCCAGCCACTGCGACGGGGGCCATCTACGTGAACTTCCCCCCGGGGACGGTCAAGCATACCCAGGTCGTCCTTCAAAACTTCACGATCAAGTTCGACGAGGCACCGGCCTGGAACAATCCGTCCGGTACGCAGCCGGCACTGTGGGATCCCGAGAACACCGCTGGCATCAACCACGCGGTCATCGACACCGGCGACCTGAATACGCCTCAGAGCACCCAGTGGCTGACCTTGCAAAACATGAGGGTCTACGGACCGCCGGCCTATGATGCCTCGTCCTTCCAGCACCTGCAAATCCAGGCCTCCACAGGCGGCATGGTCTACGTCGGTGAGCCCGCCATGACTCTGGTCCAGACCGATCCCGGTGGCGGTGGCTTCGGTGATTACGGCACCATCTCCAATTCCACTTTCCAGGGTGGGCCGATCAATCTGCTGGGAGGGCCCTGGACGATCACCGGCAATACCGTCCTTGGCGCGGCAGCCGACACGTATTCGACGGCTGCGTTTGGACTCGGCGGCGCCCATGACTCGATGATCGAAGGTAACCAGGTCACCCAGTCGGCCATCAACGGGACGGAGTTCCGACTCATCAATTTCGCCGGGTCGGGCTACAACAATACGGTTCAGAGCAACTCCTTCGGAGGTGGTGCGGGCGCGACTGGGAACGATGTGAGTTACGATTCCGGACTCAAGCAGTTCTTTGGACTGAACGACCCCGAGGTCATGCTCGAAGAGAGCAATGCGGTTCTCTTCGAGGGCAGGCTTGGCGCGATCTCGACCGACGGCCGCGTGATTGTGCTCCCCGGCGTGAGGCAGTCCCTTGTACAGGCAGTGACGGGGCCAGGCGACGTAGTCTCCATTCTGTCGGGCGTCAACAGCGACGGCTCGCCGAATATGACCTATGCCGGTCAGTACTTCCGGGTGGCCCAGCAGGTGCCGATCGCGTTCGGTACTGGTAATAACCTCGAGCTGCTCTTGGATGATGCTCTTCCCCAGCCGCCCTCCGGGGGCTATTTCGTGGTGGAGGTTACGCCCGGCTTCGTCAACGATTCCTTCATCAATAACAAAATCAACCTGGCGAATAAGACTTCCACCGCTCTGAAGCTCGATGGTGACACTTTCGGCACCAGGATCACTGGCAACCAGGTCAGCTATGGGTCGGTTTACAACGGCGTCTTCCCTCAAGTGGCCATGCTGATCGGCGCCGGAACCAACTCGGGAGCTACATCAGGGACGAGCTACAACCTTCCTCTGAATTGGACCACTCTGCCTGACCTGGGAACGGTCATCCAGGGGAACACGTTCCGGAATTCCCTCGGTCTGGTCCTCGGCGTGGAGCACTTTATCTCTTACTACTCAGCACAGAACGAAACGGCGCTCAGCACAGGGCGCGTCTATCTGACGGCGTCCGTCCTCCAAAACACGTTCACCTGGAATTCCAGTCTCTTGACCGGCAGTAAGTCGTGGGCTCCCGCCTTCACCTCGGACCTCTCCGGAAACGACCCGGTCGAGAGCTCCTCACCGCCCACGATCACCATTGGCGAGAATCTCAGCGTTGACCCAGCGGGGGCTTACGGTAACCCTCGCTACATCTGGAGCGTCGGCGGATCGCTCCCCGACTGGGGCAAGGACGCTCAGGGGAACTGGAATGTTCCCCTTTTCGTCGATCCCGTGGAAAACGCGGTGAATGTCCAAGGCAACACGGCAACGATCATCAATTCCAACGGCTCGACCACTCCGCGAACCGAACCGACCGGACAGGTCTACGAGGGCACAGTCAATGGGATAACCGTGTCCGCGACGATCGCACCGATTACATACAACGGAAACACCTATTTTCCGTTTAACGTGAACGACTATCCCAGCTTGTACGGCGCTAACAGTCTTAACATTAGCGGTGTACTCGCCGGCTACAGGAGCCCTATCCATGCGAGCCCGATCTCGGGTGGCAGCTCGCCCCCCGGTACCAAGGCGAGTGCCAAAGCTGGCGGCACGACCGTCAACCCTCTGACCACCTATAACGACAACGCCATCAAGGATCTGGCCATTGGCGCTGTGAGTCAATCGCTACAGAATGCCGGCCTCTCGCCCTTGATGAGGACGACCATGCCGTTGAAACAGTTGACCAACCCCGCAGGAGCCACGTGGGGAATCGCGGTGCTCTCAGATCCTGATGCCGGCAGTGCCGTGTCGAGTGGCGCAAGTGCCGATGCGATCCCGGCGGCTGCCCTCTCGCGGCTGATTCCATGGTCCGCTCACCGGAAGACATCGATCACGGCAGAGCTGGGTGAGAACGATGCCAGTCCCGGTTGATCGCCCCAGCGACGTCGAAGGCTTGTCGTGACCATCCGCATCGTGTGCTGGGCCCCTTAGCCCCAACAAAAGAAGCGAGGTTTGATTGCGAGAATGCCGCAACGAGAGGCTCAGTAGCGGAAGATCATTTGCACGTTGATCATGTTATTGACAATCATCGTCCGGGTCGTGAGCTGGTATTCGTAGCAGACACCCACGATGAGGTGCTGGTTGAACTCATAATTGGCGCCCACAGCGTTGGTGACGTAGTTGAGGCCCTGGACCTTCTGGGCTCCGACGTTGATCCAGCCGCCGGCCTCGCTACCAAGGCCCGGCACGTGCGTGCCGCTCTGGTTGTAGTAGAACCAGTTGGCCTCGTAGAACGGAATGAGCTTGCCGAACCGGCGGTCGAGGTGCGCGGTCGTCATGAAGTAGCCCGAGTT
The DNA here is from genome assembly GCA_052146555.1 of Isosphaeraceae bacterium. Taxonomy (GTDB): domain Bacteria; phylum Planctomycetota; class Planctomycetia; order Isosphaerales; family Isosphaeraceae; genus Aquisphaera. Next base: position 26,012 of record JBKQMU010000004.1, on the reverse strand, counting down.
GGAATTGTTCAAGGCAATGTTCTGGCCGAAAGTACTGATGAAGTGCCAGTTGTTCCAGAACTCCTTACCAATGATGCCATAGACAGCCAGGAGGCCGTCGCCGTGGCCTTCAAAGACCTTCGGGTATCCGGTGGGCGCTTCGTACTGAAGGGCACCGGAGAACAGGAACTGGTCTTCGACGTCGCGGATGATGACGTACTTGGCACCGGCCGCGATGTTCGCGATGCCGAAGATCGACCGGGCCCCCTTGGGCGAGACCTGGACCAGCCCGTCCTTATCGGCGAACAACTGGAGCCGCTCGGTCAGGGCCAAGCGAAGCTGCAAGGCATAAACCTGAAGCGTACCGCCGCCGATCACCGGAGTGCTCGGCCGGGACCAGTAGCTCATGAAGAGGAACCGTGCCTAGGTCAGTGACCGCGGGTCCTTGGACTGGACCGGGTTGGACAACGGCGTGGTGAAGCCATCAAACGCGTGATCTCTCTCGAAAGTTCCCCGTTCAGCCTGCGGCATGATCGTCGGGGCGGTGAACGTGCCGCCGGTCACGGGCGTGGCACCCGCGCCGAAGACTGGCGTTTCCTGGACGTCGGCGGGAGCGATCGGGCCGTAAGTCGGTGCGGCCACCGCGGGAGCCGACGAATTCAAAGGCGCCGGGGTGGCTGTCGCCGGCAACTGGGGAAAGACTGCCGTGGGAGCCGCAGGAGGCTGGGGCATCGAAGCAGGCGTCTGAGAGCACAGCATCGCGCTCAGAAGACACGTCAACACACTCATGATCGTTCACTCCTTGAACACGATTTCGGTCCCACCGCGACAGAGACAATTTGCCCTGGCAGGACCACGCAACGATGAGCCTCTATACTTCGGCGGAGGTCCGAAGGTTCAGGCACTGGCTGACGGTTGGTTAGGGAGCGCGCCGGCGCGGTTGCGCCCGGCAGCGAGAAGAAGATCCTGCCGGTAAATTCACTCAGCATCGAAGCCGGCGGTGAGGCACAGTTTCGGCTCTATGGCTTTACTGGGCGTTTGCGGTCGGATCAGTTTTCTCTGCGGCTCCTCGCCAGGCGTCGTTGAACCAAAGATACCGAGCCTCTCCACTTTCCGCGTCTGATTGCCTCTTCGGTAAATTCCTGAACCTGAAGAGTTTGCGCGATCATCAAAACCGCCTCAAGAAAGGTTCGGTTGCGTGACTGACGGGACGCTCGAGAGTTTTGCGCGATGGGCAAATCCTACGGGCCGCGAGGACTCTCGCAGTTGTGGCTGCCGCGGGGATTCCGTGGAGGGGAATAGGGAGCTGCGAGTCCGCATCCGGACCTGTCGCGATGTTCGCGCCCTGGACTCTCCGCGTGATCGTGCGAGCCAGGGAAAAAGCGATGTCGAAGATTTGCAGGCTTTTATTGTGTCTGAAGTCGATGACCGCTTGTTTATCGAGCGGGCTGGCGGCGGAGGGGAGATTTCTTTTTAGCTTAATCTTATGGAGAAGTGTGCATCTCAACGGCAAGGCGATGAGCCTTCCCGGAGTTCCTGGGCTTGCATCCAGTGACGGCTTCCCATCTCTAGCGATCGAGAATTGGGTGCAGACAAAGGTCAGCAGCCGCGAGCGGCGGATCGGGTCGATCCGCGGCTGGCGGCTTTCCGGTTCATGTCGGGGTTCGTGCTTTGACTGATTATTCCGGCAGCTCAGGGAAAAGCTTCCACGACTCTGGCGAGTTCCAGAGCCGTGAGATCAAGAGCTCGCGCTCCAGCATAAACTCCTTGGGCAGCCTGCCGTAGAGGTTGAACTCCAGCTCCTCGACGGCGACGGACTCGCGGAGCCAGGCCTCGCGGTCGACCTCCATGAGCTGGGCCAAATCTTCCTTGGTGAAGTTCTCCATACCATCCAAATCAAAGTCTTCGAATCGGGGCATCCAGCCCAGGGGGCTCTCGACGGCGTAGCCGCGGCCGCGAAGCCGATCGTTGATCCACGTGAGCACCCGCATGTTGTCGCCGAAGCCGGGCCAGAGGAAGCGGCCATCAGCGTCCTTGCGGAACCAGTTGACGCGGAAGATGCGAGGTGGGTTGGGGAGATGCCGGCCGATCTCCAGCCAGTGGGTCCAGTAATCGGCCATGTTGTAGCCGCAGAAGGGAAGCATGGCCATGGGGTCGCGGCGGACCTGGCCAATAGTGCCGGCAGCCGCGGCCGTCATTTCCGAGCCCATTGTCGCCGCCAGGAAAACGCCGTGACTCCAGTTGAACGCCTGGAAGACCAGTGGGACTATCGTCGACCGCCGGCCGCCGAAGATGAACCCGCTGATGGGCACTCCCTCCGGATTCTCCCAATCGGGGTCGAGGGTCGGACACTGGGCCAGAGGCGCGGTGAACCGGGCATTGGGGTGCGCTGCCTTGCGGCCGCAATCCCACGTCCACGGCTTGCCGGTCCAGTCGGTGAGCTTCGCCGGCGGCTCGTTGGTCATGCCCTCCCACCAGACGTCGCCGTCTTCTGTGAGCGCGACGTTGGTGAAGATGGTGTTGGCCTTGATCGTGTCCATCGCATTCGGATTGGACTTGTACGAGGTCCCCGGCGCGACGCCGAAGAAGCCGTTCTCCGGGTTGATGGCATAGAGCCGGCCGAACTTGCCGATCTTGATCCAGGCGATGTCGTCGCCCACCGTCGTGATCTTCCACCCCTCGTACCGTTTAGGCGGAATCAGCATGGCGAAGTTGGTCTTGCCGCAGGCGCTGGGGAAGGCCGCCGCGACGTAGGTCTTCTCTTTCTCGGGAGTTTCCACGCCCAAGATCAGCATGTGCTCGGCGAGCCAGCCTTCGTCGCGTGCCATACACGAGGCGATCCGCAGCGCGAAGCACTTCTTGCCCAGAAGCGCATTGCCGCCGTAGCCGCTGCCGTAAGACCAGATGGCGCGTTCCTCGGGGAAATGGACGATGTATTTATCTTTAGGATTGCAGGGCCAGGAGACGTCCTCTTGGTCAGGCTGCAAGGGCATGCCTACCGAGTGCACGCAGGGGACGAAGAAGCCATCACCCAGGGCATCGAGCACCGCGCTGCCCATCCGGGTCATGATACGCATACTGACGACGACGTAAGGAGAATCGGTCACTTCCACGCCGATGTGCGCGATGGGCGAGCCGATCGGGCCCATGCTGAAAGGCACCACATACATGGTGCGCCCGCGCATGCAGCCTTCGAAGACCTCCTTCAGCGTTTGCTTCATGACGATGGGATCGATCCAGTTGTTGGTCGGTCCGGCATCGTCGCGCCGGTGGCTGCAGACGAACGTGCGGTCCTCGACGCGGGCCACGTCGGTGGGATCCGACAAGGCCAGGTAGCTGTTGGGGCGCTTCTCGGGATTGAGCCGGCGAAACGTTCCGTGCTTGACCATAAGCTCGCACAGACGGTCGTACTCTTCCTGCGAGCCGTCGCACCAGACGACTTCGTCCGGGTGGCAGAGCTCGGCCACCTGATCGACCCAAGGCCGCAGTCGCGGCCGTTCCATGCTCACTGTGGGCAAGATACCCGTTGTCAACGGGGCAGTAGCGGACATCATGGGCAGCCTCCTCACGACCAACTGGGAAAGCTCAGGCGCGACGATTTATTCGGGAACCCGATGGGGCGCTTGCCGTCGCTGGCTATGCATCGCGTGCCAGACCGCGTGACCCGATCACTCTCTTTTGGGAGTCCCTTTTCGTGGACCCGACCCGGGAACGAAACAACCGTACCGGGCCACCGGCCCCCGCTCGACGCGTCACGCGTCCGATCGATTCGTGGGTCGGCTTCGGCGACTTTCCAGTACGCATCCTACCCTGCGCCGCAACCAGACTCCAGAGCCTTGTGTTGCAATCGCAGCACCAATTACGATCTCCGAGTGCGAAGACATCTTCGCTTTGTCATGAAGTCGCTCGACGATCCTTTCTCACGTCACGCCGCAGGTCGATTTGGGCGCCAGGCCGCGGGCCGACTGATGCCCCAGAGCGCGGCAAAACGGGAGTTCCGGGCGGCTCAACCTCCGGACCAGTCCGATCCGTGAGGTTGCGGCAAAAGAGCAAGTAGCGGCCATCAGGTGAAAACCTCAGATCTCTGATCGTACGATCATATCCTGTCGGCTCAATCCGATTCGGCGGTCCAGCCTTGCCAGCCCGAAGGGCATAAAGCGCCATGCCGTGCGCATCGCTGCCCACAAAGGCGCAAATCTCGGTTGCCCGGCAATAGACCGGTTCGAGCGGGTCGTCATTCAGCCGGGCCCCTTTCTTCCAGAGCACTTGCTTGACCCTTGGCTGGTCGATATTCGACAGATCGACCAGGGCCAGCGTGTCGCCAGATCGCTCCGTCGACCCGTCCGTTCCGAGCACGGCTACGATGGTTTCGTCGCCGGCCCAGCTTGGAACCGAGAAGATGCGCTGGCCGGGAATCTGCACAGGTCCGCTTTTCTTCGCCGGTTGGTCGTTGATCAGGCTAACGGCCCGGGGGCTTTCGAATGTGCAGATCTTGCGCCGCTCGTCTACGACAATCGACTCCACTGCTCGACGAGCCGGCCCAGCGCCGCCTCGGCTAGGTGAAAGAGTTCGTGATCTTCATCGTACAAGGCTGCGGTCTCAAGAGGCATCCGCCGGGCGGCAGAAGCGAGTTGGTCGCGGGCGCCTAGCATCTGGTGATAGAGCCGGTGCCGAGCTTCCTGGCCCTGATTCGAACTCGGCTGGGCGAGCGTCTGGCCCAGCCCTTCGATCTTGGCATCCCAGGAGCGGACGATTTCCTCGAGTTGCGGCCGCTCGTGGAAATGGACGCGCTGGGGATACGACGGGTTGTGGAAAGGCTCGGTGCGCTTGGGCGTTGACTGCTGGGCCGATGCCCCCGTCTCTCCCTCGGCAAGCGCGGTGGACGTAGACACTTTGGCGACTCCACTTCGAGAAAACCGAATGATCCGGCGAGTCGCGGCACGGTCCGCGTCGTACCCGCCGGCTGCTCTTCGCATTGAGGCAAACCCGACCGGGCGGTAAAATGGTTTGCCCGAACGAGAAAGCATCATTCTGATCGAAGGCCGGCGAATTCACCAGTCCATGCTGAGCGCCGCGGCTGGCTTCTTGACGCAATGGCAGGGATCGCGCCGCGATGACGACACGGAGGGTAAAGTTGATGCGTCAGAGTCTTGCTGGCTGGCTGATCGCCTTCCAGCTTGCCTGCCGGGCCGGTGCCGATACGCCGTCCCCAGGCCCGCTTCCACTCCCCGAATCGGGCTGGGCTATGGAGCTGGTCGCCCGTGCCCCCCAGATCGTCGCACCAAGGGCGATCGCGGCGGCCCCGGATGGTTCCGTCTTCGTCGGTCAGCGACAAGGCGACACTCCTGGACAGAAACGCGCCGCAAGTGGTTCGATCGTCCGTTTGAAGGATGGTAAGAGCGTTCTTCTCGCCACCGAGCTCGGTCCTGTTTCGGGCCTGGAATGGGCCGAGGACGCCCTTTACGTGCTTCATGGCACGGCTATTTCGCGGCTTCGCGATGGCGACGGTCGTGCTGAAGAGAGGATCGAGCTCGTGGGTGGCTTGGACGCTCCTGATCCTGCCCGGCCGGCATCGACCTCCGAGCCGGTGGCGACAGGCATGCGGCTGGGAATCGATGGCCAGCTGTACGTTTCCGTGAATGACCACGGGATCTGGCAGGCTCGGGGCCGGGACGGTCGATCGATCCGGCTTCAGGGCGGCGGCGTGATTCGGTTGCGGCGGGACGGAACCGGGCTGGAAATTGTCTCGACCGGCCAGCGCGATCCCCGCTCACTGACGATCACCGCCTTGGGTGAGATCTTCACTGCGGAAGCGCCCGATGAGAGCGGCCGCTGGCCAGGCGCCTTGATCCATCAGATCGAGAGAGGCCACTACGGCTATCCGTACCAGTTTCTGACAGCACCCTGGCGCGCTTTGCCAATTGCCGGCGGAGAGTTTGGCATGCCGGGGACGCAGGGCGCCTCTTGTTCAGACGATCGCCTGCCGGCCAGCTTTCGCGGCAACCTACTTGTCTGCGATCTACGCCGGCAATCCGTCCTGCGCTACGAGCTGCGCAAGGCGGGAGCAACCTGGGCCATCGCGCGGCAATCCGTGCTGGTCGAGAAGGGGGGGCTTGCCGATTTCCATCCCGTGGCGATCACGCTCGATCCGGCCGGAAACGGTTTCTGGCTGGCCGACCGTGCCAGTGACAAGGTCGCAGGCTCCAGCGGATCAGGCCGAGTATTCCGTCTGTCCTACCGCGGTCTTCCGCGGCCATTGACCGCAGCTCAACCGCGTGGCGAAGATCCCGAGGCGCGTGTCCAGGCGCTCGACCACCCCATACTTTCGGTCCGGCTGGACTCGCAAAGAATTTTGGCGCGCACGGGCCAGTCCGCCATCGGGCCCCTCGTCCGCCGGCTCTCGCAGGGCGGACCGGAAACCGGCCGGATTCACGCCGTCTGGGCGCTGGACGCGATCGGCGATGCTGCCGCGCGGCAGGCAGTGCGCTTGGGCTTGAAAGATTCCTCATGGCCAGTCCGACTTCAATCGGCCCGGAGCTGTGGTTTGCGCGTTGATCGCGACGCCTATTCCGCGCTTGCTGCCTTGCTGGCCGACCGCGACGCGGCCGTGCGCCGCGAAGCGGCCATCGCCCTGGGCAGGCTGGGAGACTCGCGCGCAATCTTGCCCTTGATGGCGGCCCTTGGCGATCCGGACCGAATCGTGGCCTGGTCGATCTCGCGCGCGGTTCGCTTGCTCGGATTCCCGCCGAAAGAGGAGATGCTTCGCGCCCTACTCGACCCCCGCCGCAAGGAGCGCGCCTTGATCCTGGCCGATGAGGCGTGGAGCGTGCCAGTCGCAGCGGCGCTCGTCGAGGCCTTCAAAGTAACGCCGGAAAGTGCCGTGCGGGGACGGCTGATCGCCACGCTCGCGGGGCAGTATCACGGCTATCCCGCGTGGACCGGCCAGTGGTGGGGCCCTGATCCCTTGAGCAAACCTTTCCCCCGCAAGACGCAAGATTGGGCCCCCGAAGGAATGCGCGTGATCGCCGGAGGGCTGCGACTGGGCCTTGCCGACCGCGACGCGACGGTGCGCTTGCAGGCGATCGTCGGGATTGAGGAAGTCGGACCGGCTGCCGCGCCACTCGTGCGCGAAGCGATCGGTCCGGAGTCCGATCCGCGGAACCAGGCGGCCCTGGTGGAAGCCCTGGCCAAGATCAACGACCCTGCGTCGATCTCGCTGTTAACCACATTGGTCGTGGACCCCGCGCGATCCGAGCCGGTCCGCGCCGCGGCTCTCGACGGTCTGGCCCGCTATCGCGCTCCGGACGTCCTCCGCGCTCGTTTGGCGGTTGTCTACGACACGAAAACCCCGGCAAGCCTCGTGGCACGTGCCCTGCCTCTACTGGCCCGCGACGGCGTCTTGCCGCTGAATGACCTGGCGAGCTTCCTGGAAAGCCCATCGCCGCTGGTGCGTTCGGCCGCTCTCTTGAGCTTGAGCCCGCGAAAACCACTGCCTGCCGAGCTACTGGCAGCCGTACTGGCGCGGCTGGATGACGCCTCACCGGAGGTGCGCCAGGCGGCCTTGCTCGCCGTCGGGGCGCTGCGGCTACGTGACGCCATCCCGCGCTTAATCGAAATCGCGACCGGAAACGAACCCGAAGTTCGCACGCTGGCCATCCGGGCACTTTGCCTGATGCCTGACCCGCGCGCCACGGCCATTTACGAAACGGCCGCGGGTGGCACGGACCCACCGCTTCAGGTCGCGGGCAAGGCCGCGCTGCATTCCCTGGGCCGGACGAGCGATCCTCAGATCGCCGCGGCATCCAACCCGCCGCGCGAAAAGCCCAGCGCCGAGTCCTTGCACAAATTCGCACACACCCACCACGGCGATCCTCGCAAGGGGGAGCAGCTCTTTTTCGAGAACGCCACTCTTGGCTGCGGCCGTTGCCATTCCGCGAAAGCCGAGAAGGGGGGTTGTGCGGGCCCTGACCTCGGCGGGCTGGCCGCGCGACGCAGCGAAGACGAGATCCTCACAGCCCTCCTGGAGCCGTCCGCTCAAGTTGCCAAGGCGCATGAGCAAGTCCCAAGCCTGCCCGAAACACTCAAACCCCTGGAGTTCACGGACCTGTTCACCTATCTGCGAGGACTGAAGAGTGCCAAAGCCGCGACAGCCCAAAACCCTGGACCCTCCCACTAATCCTTTTTGTTGAATCTTTTTTGTTTGTTGAATGTTTTTTGTTGAGTCTTGCCTGGACACGCTCGCGCACGCTTTCTTTCTTGACGTCATCACGATAAGCCCGGACCGCGAAAGCAATCATCCATCAAGCATGCGCCTGGCTCTTGAGCGGCCTAGCCAAATCCGCGCGCGGCCAGTACATTTCTTAGAGTGTCCGGCCTTTCGTCTATCGGTTCGCGCGCTCGAGCACGAGCCTTGCCAGGCCGCTCCGAGTTGCCCGAGAGCGGGTTGGAGTCTGGCACGCCGGACTTTTCAAACAACGACTGGACGACCGTCGAACCAGAGAAACCGACCTGCAGAGAGACGCAAACAACCATGCTGCTGAAAGCGACTGACATCCGCCGGGGAATGGTGATCACGATCGATGGGGTCAATTTTGTCGTGGTCGACTTCGCCCACCACACGCCCGGCAACCTCCGCGCCATGGTGCAGACCAAGCTGCGGAACATGAACAACGGCGCACTGATCGACAAGAGGCTGCGTTCGGTCGACCAGATCGAGGTTCCTTACGTCGAGACAAAGGAATACGAGTATCTTTACTCGGCCAGCGACGAGCATGTCTTCATGGACACCGAGACGTACGACCAGCTTCACTTCGGCGAGGACATCATCGGCACGGCGATGCAGTACTTGCTGCCCAATACGAAAGTGATGGTCAAGTACATCAGTGACAAGCCGGTTTCGATCGAAATTCCCGACTCCGTCGATCTGGCCGTCACCGATACCCCCCCCGCGCTGGCCGGCGCCACGGCGACCAACCAGTACAAGGAAGCGACCCTCGAGACGGGGCTGAAGGTCCAGGTTCCTCCGTTCATCAAGCCGGGCGAGCGGATTCGCATCGACACCCGAACCGGCGAGTATCTCGAGCGCGTCAAGTAACGCATGCGGAAGAGAGGCTCTTGACGTGGACGAGCTGACGCGGCTTCTGGGCGACCTCGTGTCGATCCCGAGCGTCAATCCCATGGGACGACCGCTCGATGGGCCGGAGATTCTCGAGACGCGCCTCAGTGCGTACCTCGAAACCTGGTTTCGCGACCACCAGATTCCTTGCGAGCGCCAGCCGGTCGCCTCGGGCCGTGACAATTTGCTGGCCTGCTTCGAGTCGACAAGCTCGGCCCGGAGGCTCCTCTTCGACGTCCATCAGGACACCGTTCCAACCGATGGAATGACGATCGCCCCATTTTTCCCCAGGGTCGAACAGGGAAGGATGTACGGGCGGGGCGCCTGCGATATCAAGGGCGGTATGGCTGCCATGCTCTTGGCGCTGGGGCGTCTCTGCCGCGAGCGGCCCCGCCGGGCGGCGTCGGTCATGCTGGCCTGCACCGTCGACGAGGAATTCACGCACATCGGTTCGTCCCGCCTGGCCCTGACCGAGCACGGGGCCGAGCTTGCCATCGTCTCTGAGCCCACCCGGCTGGACCTGGTCCATTGCCACAAGGGGGGGCTGCGGTGGAAGATCCGCACCTGCGGCGTGGCCTGTCACAGCTCGACGCCCAGCCTGGGCAAGAACGCGATCTACGCAATGAGCCGGGTCATCGAGGCGCTCGTCGCTTATGCCGAGTTGCTCGCCCGTTCGCCGGGCGACCCGATTCTCGGTTCACCCTGCATGTCGGTCGGACGGATCGAAGGGGGGCAAAGCGTCAACGTCGTTCCTGACTGGTGTGAGATCGAGATCGACCGCCGGCTCATTCCCGGAGAAGAGCCCGGGGAAGCGTACAACCGTCTTCGCACCTTTCTGAAAGACCGGTTGGGGAACCTGGAGGACGTCGAATTCGACGACCCCTGGGTCTCCATGCCGCCCTTATCATCCCTCTTGGGAGACTGGACGAGCCCGCTCGTGCATGCCGTGAAGAAGGCTACCGGTCGTGAGCCTGCCCTCTGCGGTGCGCCCTACGGTACCGACGCTGGCCCACTGGGTTCTGCCGGCCTTCCCTGCGTGGTTTTCGGGCCCGGCGATATCGCCCAGGCGCACACCTGCGACGAATGGGTCGAGCTCGACCAGGTTCGCCAGGCTGCCGAGGCCTACTATCAGATTGCCTGCGAGCTGGGGAACTGATTCCAGGACGGCGCAATGAATCGTCTCGGCGCCCTGCCCCGGGGCAGGAAGGGGCCGAGACGATTCCTCGGGAGCGCTCAGACGCTGATCCTCGACCACCAGTGGCTCAGAAGACGTCAAGCACGAAGTGATTTCCCTGGTAAAACTTCTTCTTGTTCCAGTCGTGCCAGCCGTGGGGGTGGCGGAAGACCCCGAAGACCCGGTACCCTCCGTAGAAATTCCGGTAGTAGGGGCCCTGAATCTGCGGAACAATGCGCTGTTCCCGGGGATAACGGTACCAGCCGTCGTGGAGCCCGTTATACTCGAAGCCGTTGCCCGGGACTTGGGGAGGCACATAAGGCCAATGCAGATAGTCGGTCCAGTCCTGAGCCTGTGCGTTCCTGACTCCGCTACAACCCAGCAGAGCCAAGGCGAGGACAAGCGCCTTGATCCATGAGCCTCGCGACACGTTCCACCTCCATGTAGGGAAGCCGTTCCCAATCCACGATCAACATGCCACACGTTCCAAGGAGGTGCAGGAACTTGCCTCGCTTTTTTGGGGACCCAGGGATCGATTATGCATGAGGCTCGGATTGGTCCGAAAGTGCACGCTCTGACGCCGGAGAAGACCTGGCCGGCCGTGTCTGCCGCGCGTGTCGCAGTCCCCCCATTGGCTGCACTTTTGCTCATCTTCCTAATCGCCCTCGCGAGATTCGCCTCGGGACAGGCCCCCACGCGGCAAGAGCCCGAGCCAGAAGCTCAGCCCCAGAATCGGCCCCAGCCAATACTCCAGCCCCAGAATCGGCCCCAGCCAAAACTCCTGCCCCAGAATCAAGCCGATCCAAAGCCAGACGCTGAGCAGGAGCGCGAGAACCGGTCCCAGCCGGGCGAGCAGCGGTTGCGGCGGATTGTCGCGGCGCTGGCCGCACCCGAGCTGGAAGGCCGCAGCGGTGAGGGAGCCCGCAAGGCGGCTGCGTACTTGATTGACGAGTTCCGCAGGCTCAAGCTCGAGCCTCTCTTTAGCGACCAGTTCGTCCAGGAAATCCCCGCGGCCGAGCCGGCGCGGCTCCAGGGCCGCAACGTCGCCGCGATGCTCCGTGGCAGCGACCGGGCCTTGCGTGAAGAATGGGTGATCGTTTCGGCTCATTACGATCACCTCGGAGTGCGCGCCGGCAAGCTCTACCCCGGCGCCGATGACAACGCTTCGGGCGTGGCGATGATGCTTGAGGTGGCGCGCGTAATGGCCGGTGGGGACCATCCGCCGCGGCGGAGCCTCATGTTCATTGGCTTTGACCTCGAGGAAAAAGGTCTCTTCGGCTCACGTTACTTCGTCGCCCACCCGCCAGTGCCGCTGCGCCAGGTCGTCCTGTTCGTTACCGCCGACATGATCGGTAGGTCGCTCCTGGGCCTGGGCGATCGCCGCGTCTTCGTGCTGGGCACCGAGCATGCCCCAAGCCTGCGCACCTGGATCGATCAGGCGGCGCAGGGCCAGCCGCTGCAAATCGGCCTGCTGGGCTCGGACGTGCTGCTCTTCAATCGTAGCGATTACGGCCCGTTTCGCAGCCGGCAAGTCCCTTATCTGTTCTTTAGCACCGGCGAAAACCCTCGCTATCATTCTCCCGATGACACACCGGAGACACTCGATTATCCCAAGCTCACGGCGATCAGCCGGGTGATCTGCCGTGTCACGGCCGCCGCCGCGAGCGAAGCCGCCGTGCCCCGCTGGTCGGCCGATCCGGACAATCCTCTGGCCGAGGCCGTCACGCTCCGAGATGTGCTCCGCATACTGCATGAGAATCAAAAAGCGCTGGCGATCTCCGGAGCGCCGCTTTACCTGATCAGTAGCACCCTGCACAATCTTGAGGACATCATCGGCCGCGGCGCAATCACGCCACCCGAGCGCGCCAGCATCGTCCAGGCGGCGCGGCTGATTCTCTTATGGATTCACTGATCCGAATGGCTTATCCGGGAAGTCGAGATCGAGTAACAGGAGCTGGAAATCTTCACGGGGGCGCAGCGCGTCAAGATCGGGATCTCGGCGCATGAAGGCGACATCTTCCAGCCCAGCGGCGACGGCGCGGCGGAGGGTTGCCACGGCTTCCTTGCCTAAGCGGCTGACTTCCTCGCCAGTAAGTCCCGAACCGCTTTGAGAGCCGACGCCTGCCAGCAGGGATCGATAACAGGCCAAGTTGTAAAGTGAGTATCCGTCAGGTTGAAGCTCCGAGAGCCGCTGCATGATGGAGACGGCCTCGCGAAACTCGGCGACGGCGCTCGCACGACGGCCGGCGCGTAAGCGCGCCAGTCCGACGTACGAGTGGTTCATGGCCAGAAAGCCCTGATAGTTGGTGACGTTCGGGTAGGCGTCGACCAGCTTCTTGAGAATCGTCCGGGCACTCTCGAGCGAGGCGAGTGCCAACTCGGGCTCTCCCTTCTGATCCTGGAGCCCTCCGACAGACTGATACGTCTGGGCTAGGTCGCCTTTGAACCGCGAGACGGCGGGATATTCTTCGGCCAGCTTCTGCCAGAGGACCTGGGCCTGTCCCAGCGTCTCGAGAGTCTTGTCGAGATCTCCGGTTTTCTGCTGGACGTAAGCGATGTCGGTGAAGCTGCGGGCCAGGTCGTTGCGGAACTGGGTGTCCTCGGGATGAGCGCTGTGCACCGCCTGGCAGAGCTCGCGGGCGCGCTCGTAGGCGGCCAGGGCCTGCTTCAACCGTCCGCTGGCCCGGTGAATGGCGCCGATGTCATGATAGCTCTGGGCCAACTCGTTTCCGTACTGGGCATTCTGCGGCTGGGCGTCGAACAATTTTTGGCGGATCTCTCGCGCTTGCTCGTGAGCACTCAGAGCCTCGGTTGCATGGCCAGTGTGATAGCTGACGCTGGCGATGCCGTGGAGGCATCGCGCCACGGCCGCGCGGCCAGCATCGTCGCTTGGGCCTCTCTTGAGTGTTGACTCGATGTGGGTTCTTGCCCGCTCGTAAGCGGCAAGGGCCCCGGCAAAATTGCCGGTGTCCTCCTGTACTTTGGCAATGTCGATCAAGCTCTGGCCGATAAGGCTCGCCGTCTTCATCGTCCTCGTCAAGTCCGCGTCCGACTCGTCGACCAGCGTCAGGCGAAGCTCCAAGCCTCGCCGCAAGGCAGCCAGCGCCTCGGACTGCGAGCCGACATCGGCCGTCAGCACGCCGACATCGTGGTACGCCTCCGCAAGCGCCGCGCGCGACTCCCAGTCGGCCGGCTCCTTGAGCAGCTCTTCCGTCCGATGGTAGAAATCCGTTGCCCCGCGAAGCAGCCTGGTGCGCAGGCCGTCGAACTGCTTTTCCTTAAGCAGCAGATCCTTGCTGACCCCGGCGTGAAAGGTCTTGATCGCCTCCAGCGCCAGCTCGAAGCGCGCCCGCTCACGACGGTTGGCTCTCTCGAGGTCACGCATCGAATTGACGGCTCGAAGACTGAGTGCTTCGAGCTCGGAATTCTTCAATATCAGGCTGCAATTGGCCGTAGTCTGAACGGCGAGGACCGCGGCAAGCCCGATCGTGGCCATCACGAACGCCGCGACCAGCGCGGCCACGGCGGACCGGTTTCGCCGCATCCATCGGCGTGCTCGCTCCAAGATCGGCTCCCGCCGGGCCGAGATCGGCTCGTCGGCCAGCCACCGCTCGAGGTCGTCGGCCAGGGCGCGTGCCGAGGGATAGCGATCCTCCGGCCGCAGCGACATGGCCTTCAGCACGATGGCCTCCAGACCCGCCGCGGCGCGTGGGTTGACGGCCCGGGGCGGCTTGATCTCGCCCCGTCGCAGCTTGGAGAAAATCATTTGGATATCCTGATCTTCCAGCGGGGGCCTGCCGGTGATGAGGCAGTAGAGCGTCGAGCCCAGGCTGTAGACGTCGCTGGCCGGTCCAAGCTGACTGGACCCCCCTTCGGACTGCTCGGGGCTCATGTACGCCGGGGTTCCGATCGCCAGCCCGACGCGCGTCTGGCTAACGCCGGAGAGCAACTCGGGACGAAGGCTTAGCTCGGCGGACTGAGGCGTCGGGTCGTCATTGTGGACGAACTTGGCCAGCCCCCAGTCGACCACCAGGGTCTCGCCATAGGGTCCCAGCAAGATGTTGCCGGGTTTGAGATCGCGGTGGATCACACCCCGGCTGTGGGCATAGGCGATCGCGTTACAGACGTCGATGAACCGCCGCAAGAGTTGGTGTAAGGCCAGCCGGCGCTCGATCTGGTCGCCCTTGCCCCGGCGATCGGCTTGGTGAAAAGCCTCGATGGCCTCTTTCAAGCTTTGGCCGCGCACGAAGCGCATGGCGTAGAACGGACGGCCTTTGTAATTCGTGCCCAGTCCATAGACCGGTACGATGCCAGGATGCTCCAGCCGGCCGGTAACTTCCGCCTCGATCAAGAAGCGTGTGCGGCTGGCGGGGTCGTCGGCGTGCTGAGGCTGGATCTGCTTGACAACGACCTCGCGATGGAGCTCCGAGTCAGACGCCACGAAGACATCGCCGATGCCGCCCCGCGCGTGGTGCCGTAAGAGCTTGAACCGGCCACCACTTGAGGTTGGCTGGCCGAGGCGATAGGTCGGCTCGTTCGGGTCCGGCTGGGTTTCCTTGCCGTCAATTCCAATCGTCAAGTTGTCCGGCCGGAGCCGGTCGTTGATCTCCTGGAAATCGATCGCGGAGAGGCGATCGACGGCATCGCCGTCCCCGCCGGCCCTTTCCAGCAGGCGAACCAGCGAAGATCCCGGCGGGCCGAGATCCGCCGCGCTGTTCTCGCCACTGCCACCAACTTTTACGGCGTGCTGCTGTACCAGGCCCTCGAGCATGGTCCGATCTTGCTCGGAGAGCCTCCCTCGTTCCGTCAAGATCTGGGACATCGAGCGCGTCGGCTCGCTCTGCCAGCACTGAAGTGCGGCGATGAGGTCCGGTTGCTCGATGAGACCATTCTGAAGCGCCAGGATGCCGAAGAGCAGACTCCGCTCGGAGTCGACGGCCGTCATGGGCTCTGCCTCCGCGGGGGCCCGGCACGAGCTCGCGCCCGAAAGATCACCCAGTGAATTCCCGGACAACGCGACCATGCCACGCGATGACTTGACTAATATAACTTAACGACAAGCAATCTGGAGCACCTTTGTGCTAACAATTACAACAACGGAACCCTCCAGCCTCAACCACCGCGCCCCAAGTGTCGTGGAGCAAGCCGCCCCGGCGGACTCGGCTGGGTCGGCGGCGGGGGCGGAAAGATTCGTTGCAGACCATGCGGGAACGGTTCGGCAGGCCCTCGGCCCGGCACGCGCTGCCTGGGAGGGGGGAGATTTCTGACTCGGTCAGCATTGACTTTGCGGTTCAAGAGTACCGCCGGGTCGGAATGCCGCGGATCAATTCCTTCATCGGCCGCGTCCGAAACGACAACCGGCAAAGACGTCGCCGCGGCGGATTGGTGGCTTAAAGCCGAGGCCAGATAGCTCGCCCAGATCTGATCGGGACCATCGGCCGGCGTGAAAATTAGCCCCGCAGGAATCTCTTCCACGCGATGGGCGGCACTGTATCCGGAATGCAGCAGATAGTCGATCACAGCCCGCGCCGGCTCAGCCAAGCCCTGCCCCATCAAAATCTGCGCCCGCAGCGCCAAGAGAGCGAACCGCTGCCCGGCTACCGTCGCGCGCGAGGCCACGAGGTCAAGCTCGGTCTCGGCCTGCTTGAAATCACGCCTGAGGTAATCGAAGAACAAACGGCATTCATCGTCGGGTCCGGTGACCGGATCATCACGACCACTGGGGCCCGGTGGCGGATCGTCGAGCAGCGTCTTGCCGAGCTTGCCGAGGTGCCGCAGCCGGGTGCTCGAGGGGTTTTCATCACCGATCTCAGCGGGGGCAGGCAACACAGTCGCACGAACGGCCTCCCGGCCGTCGAGCGTGGGTCTGGGCAGAATCTGGAAGAGGCCCCGAGCTACCCCGATCAGCGTCGCGAGCCATTCACGACGGGTGGCGGCATCGGGAGCGACGAGGCGGATCGACTCGGTTTCCAGCTCGCAGAGCAGGGGGGGAGCCGAGCCACCGGGGGTCTCGATCCGGACCGCGACTACCTGGCCGTCGGGATGCATCGCCAACGCCCCAATCTGCAGGCTGGTGTCCACTGGATGAAACCGCTTGTAGAAGACCTGCCGCCGCACGTTGTAGCAGGCGATTGCCGAAGGCTGACCCGGCGCGCTGACGCTCATGACGCACAGTTCGATATCGCGGTCAAACCCCACGCTGACGCATTGCTGCGTGGGGAGTTGCACTTCGTCGGGGTCGAATGCCGGCAAATGACCGCTCGCCCGGCCGCCCGGCGGCGCTCCGCCGATGGTCGGCAGGCGAGTGGTCACGCCCGAATCGGCGGCGATCCGGATCAACTCTAGGTCGCCGCTGCGAAGGTTCGGTCGGGACAAAACCATCCACAGCGACTGACCGTCCGGGCTCCAAGCCGGAGGCTCGCTGACCTCGCCTAAGGGAGCAATCAACCGCCTGCTCTTCAAGTCGCGGTCGTACAACTGCAAGATCTGGTCACTGCGATCGTTCGGGGCCGACATCAACATAGCCACCCGCGCGCCATCCGGCGACCACGAGGGGAGGCTCGAGCGATCCATCTTTGTGACCACCCGCCCCGATTCGGCGGCAACGATCACGACCGCCGTCGCCGGACCAGGCCGGAAAACCGCGAGATACTGCCCGTCCGGACTCCAGGCGGCCCGGGACTCGACAAACGCGCTTAGCTGCGCGCCGTCGAGCTCGACCTCGGGAAACGCGGTAATTACGCGCTGCCGGTTCAAGGCTTCGCGCAAAACCAGCTCGCACCGGCCGCGAAAACGATCCGGGTCAGCCGCCAGCGAGCCCGGCACCAAGCGGCAATAGAACAAACTCCGCCCATCGGGCCCCCAGGCCGGCGACGATAGCGGACTATCCGACTCTTCAATCAGCACCGAACTCTGGGTGCTACGCTCAAGCACCCAAATCCGATAGTGGACGGGAGCTGTGCCATTTGCCCGGCCCCGGAGGTTGAAAGCCGGAGAACCCGGTACGATGGGGGCGATCGACTGAAGATCGCAGAGCCATCCCGGACGCAAAGGCACCAGGCCCGCTGAATCGACCGTCGTGTAGGCAAACCATCGGCCATCCGGTGACCAAGAGACTGGCGCTTGCAGGCATGAGATGGTCAGAGACGCCGCGAGTATCCGGCAGAGGCCAAGGAGAGCGGGCTGGATCATGGTGGCTTGCTCAGGACACCTGGGTTCGAGCGGTACGTGGCGAAGCGTAGAACGCTCCACCGAGCAAAGCGTCCGCGGAGAGCCAAGTTCGGGTTCCTCCATAGTATAAAGTTACAAAAACCAAGATACTAGCAACTTTTGGAAAACCAAGACCTTATTTGCCTTTAGGAAAAGCTGGGCGGTCCCGAGCCGCCGTTTGAAGGAAAACACCTCCGCTCGTGGTTGACGAAGCCCAGGAGGGTTGTAAGTTCAAAGAGAGCTTGTCTTCGGCCTGTCGATCCCATCCCGTTTGGCGGCAGGCTCTTGAAACTTGGTCCGAAGATGCGTTATGGTACTGTCCGATTCGGCTTGACGGTGCCCCTCGCGGACCGGTTCGATCCAGGCAAAGCACCAAGAACCGTCGCGCACGCATCCAGTTGCCGCTTGTTTTTCGAGGAACTCCATGCGTTTCGTGCTGATCGATCGGATTCTTGACGTGCAGCGGGGCGAATCTCTGGTCGCCGTGAAGAATCTCTCACTCTCCGAAGAGTATCTGAGCGACCATTTTCCCGGGTTCCCCGTCATGCCTGGCGTGCTCATGCTCGAAGCCCTGACCCAGGCGGGAGCATGGCTCATTCGCGACATGGAAGATTTCGCGAACAGCATCATCGTGCTTAAACAGGCCAAAACGATCAAGTACGGAAGCTTCGTGGAGCCGGGTCGTCAGCTTGAGCTGCGCGTAAGTATGGTTTCCCACGACGCCCGCGATACGACGCTCAAAGGTGTCGGCACGATCGACGGTCAAGAGATGGTCAAAGGACGCATCGTACTGACGCGATACAATTTGCGTGATCGCGACCCGGCGCTGCACGAGACCGATTCGATGATCGTCGAGGGCCTGCGCGAGCTCTATCAGACCTTACGGAAAGGCTCCGTGGGCGCCAAAGCGATCGCACGCGCGTCGCAACCAGAGGAAGTTAAGACGGGCTTTTGATCGCGATGTTTCTAACTATCTTACCGATCTTAGCCAGGCTGATGGCAATTTTTCACCAGACTTCCCCTTTCGACTGCCCCACGGGCATGGATCGAGGTCTTGCTCGCTAGGAAGTCCCGCCTTGAATCACTCCTTATGATGTTGCAAGGTTCTCCGTTTTTCAGCAAGATGTCGCCCGACCGCCCGACCTGCCGGCAGAGCTGCTGGTTACTTCGGGGTCGGGGTGCCGGAGAGTCT
Source organism: Isosphaeraceae bacterium (assembly GCA_052146555.1). Taxonomy (GTDB): domain Bacteria; phylum Planctomycetota; class Planctomycetia; order Isosphaerales; family Isosphaeraceae; genus Aquisphaera. Next base: position 7,343 of record JBKQMU010000004.1, on the reverse strand, counting down.
TGCTCCAGAATCCACTTTTGAAGTTGGACGCTCGTTCTCGCCGACGATTAAGTGAGCCGACTTGATCTTCGGCGCCCCTGCCGGTTGGTCTGGATTGGGGTTGAGCGACAATCCCTTTTGTCCTGAGGATGACATGCGCACTTACGACGAAATCTTCGAAAAAGTCCAGGCCACTCTGGTGGACGCGCTGGGCGTCGATGAGGAGGACGTGACCCGCGAGGCCACTTTGCAAGGTGACCTGGGAGCTGAGTCAATCGACTTCCTGGACATCGTGTTCCGGCTCGAGCGGAATTTCGGGATCAAGATCCCGCGAGGGGAGTTGTTTCCGGAAAACCTCGTCGCCGATCCCGAATGGGTCTCCGGCGGCAAGCTCACCAACAAGGGTTTGAACGAGCTGAAGACCCGGATGCCCTATGCCGATGTGTCCAAGTTCGCCGTCAATCCTGAGGTCGAAAAAATCGGTGACCTTTACACCGTCGACATGCTCGTTCAATATGTGCAGAGCAAACTGACCAGTTGAGCGGGACAAGCCGTTACCCTCGTGGGCTTGCGTGTCCCGGAGCCGGGCTTGGTGCACCCTGCCGTATGCTTAGCCTCGATTGCTAATGGTAGCGCCGGTCTGGCTTTCCGGGACCTCTCGCCGTACGCAGGGTGTAGTTCTTTTTTTCACACACGCCGCGAGTGCTCCAGACGATGCGTTGGATCTGGATCGATAAATTCCTGGAATTCCGCAGTGGCCAGTTCGCGCGGGCCATCAAGAACCTGACCTTGGCCGAGGAGCATCTGCACGACCATTTCCCTGGCTACCCGGTCATGCCCGCCTCCCTGATCATCGAGGGGCTGGCTCAGACGGGGGGGATCTTGGTCGGCGAAGCGGGGGGCTTCGCCGAGAAGGTTGTCCTGGCGAAGATTTCCCGGGCCGATTTTCACGGCGTTGCCTGCGCTGGCGACCAGCTCATCTACGAGGTTGCCCTTAAGGACTTGCGCAGCGAAGGGGCCGTCGTCGAGGCCAAGGCTTTCCTGGATGGCGAGCTTTTGGTCGACGCCGAGATCGTCTTTGCGCACCTCGACAATTCGCGCGCCAACCAGATCTTCGGCCCCAAAAATTTTGTCTTCACCAAGCAGCTCCTGGGCGTGCTCGATCTGGCCCGTGCCCAAGAGCGGGCTCGCGAGCTCGATGCAAATGCTTCGAAGGACTCACTGGCCAACAATGGACGGCCGCGCGATTCCTCTCCCTCCGATTGAACCTGCGGATTAGACGGATCGCCAGGGTTCCCTGATTCGCGGGAAACTAGGGAAAATTTTCAGGTCGGCTCGAGTTTGTGCCCCCCGGGCTTGATCCCAGGGGTCATAATAGTGAGATCTCCGGTGTCGAGGCGTTCGTGGTGCACGACGAGCCTCGTTGCCTGATCGGGCGGTAATTGACGAGTCATTCATGCTTGGTTACAAGCGCCGTGTGGTCATAACCGGTCTTGGTTTCGTCACCCCCCTGGGTGACTCGGCCGACCAAATCTGGTCGTCCTTCGTCGAGGGCCGCGGGGCGGTGCGCCCCATCGAGGCGTTCCCGGTTGAGGGTTTGCCCAGCAACCTGGCGGCGGAAGTCCGCCAGTTCGATTTCCTCAAAACACCGGCGCTGGCGCGCGCGAAGTTCATCAAAGATCTGCGGAAAAGCCGCAAGTACATGGCCCGGGACATCCAGCTTTGCGTCGCGGCCGCGCAGATGGCGATGGAGGACGCTCGACTGGTTCCGGGCGGAGTCGACCCGACGCGAATTGGCATCGACTTGGGTGCGGGCCTGATTTCGAGCGAGCTGGACGAGTTGGCCCCGGCGATCGCCCAGGCCACGTCTTCTTCGGGCGTCTTCGATTTTCAGGCGTGGGGCCGGGAATCAATTGGCGTGATCGAGCCGATCTGGCTGCTGAAGTATTTGCCCAACATGCTGGCCTGTCACATCTCGATTCTGATGGATTGCCAGGGGCCGAGCAACACGATCACCGAGGGGGAGGCGTCGAGCAACCTGGCGGTTGCGGAGGCAGCGCGGATCATCGCTCGGGGCAAAGCCGACGTGATGATCGCCGGCGGAGCCGACTCCAAGATCCACCCGCTCTCTTTCGTAAGGCTGGCGCTGCACCAGGCAATGTCGAGGTGGAAGGGGGACCCGGCGGGAGCCTGCCGCCCCTTTGATCTGCGGCGGGGCGGGACCGTCCCCGGTGAGGGGGCCGGCATTGTGATTCTGGAAGAGCGCGAACACGCCCTACGGCGAGGCGCGCCGATTCACGGCGAGCTGCTCGGCGCCGGTTCGGGGTGTGACGCCGTCCCCGGCGGAGGGCTGGATCCCCAGGGCGCGGGTACCCAGATCGCCATCACCTCGGCCCTCCGCGAGGCCAAGATCGAGCCCTCGGCCGTCGGGCACTTAAGTGCTCACGGAGCTGGGCTCCTCGTCGGCGACCTGGCCGAAGCCAGGGCCTTTCACCGCATTTTCAACGGCACCGTCCCCCCCGTGACGGCGATGAAAGGTTACATGGGAACGCTGGCCTCCGGCTGTGGCGCCGTCGAGCTCATCGCCAGTTTGATCGGGGTTAACCGCGGGTTCATTCCACCGGCCCTCAACTGCGACGAACCCGACCCGGCCTGCGCGCTCGACGTGGTACGCGGCAGCCCACGGCCGACCCGCAATCCGATCTTTGTGAACACCAACATGACGAGCAACGGTCAGGCAGCCGCTTTGGTCGTTCGCGGCTTCCCGGCGGAAGGTTCGATTGATTGATTCGGCAAGATTTGGCGCGACGGGCGGCTGGACTTAAGTCGTGCGGGCGACGCGGTCGGTCTGGAATATTGAGGAAAAGCATTCATGCGTCGAGTCGTCGTCACAGGGATGGGGATGGTCACTCCGGTCGGCAAAGATCTCGAGTCGACCTGGGCCGCGCTCTTGGAGGGCAAGAGTGGCGTCGGGCCGATATCGCTTTTCGACGCCCGCACCTTTCCGACGAGAATCGCCTCCGAGGTCAAAAACTTCCGCCTGGAGAATTATCGCGACGACGCCTCGCGCTGGGCTGAGCACTCGCGGAACACCAAGTTCGCGCTGGCCGCCGCCGAGATGGCCATGGTCGATTCCGGCCTGCTGGAAATGAATTCCCACCTGGACCGGGGCCGCTTTGGCGTATACTTAGGCGCTGGAGAGGGCCAGCAGGATTTCCCTCGCTTCGTGAAGCTCGTTTATAAGACCAGCCACGCCGGCAAAGTCGCCAGCTCTGAATTCACCCGGCTGGGAATCGGCGAGCTGCATCCGATTGCCGAGGCCGAGCAGGAGCCGGGCACGCCGGCCGCTCATCTCGCCAATGCCTACGGCGCCCGCGGGGTCAATGCCAATTGCTTAACCGCCTGCGCTGCGAGTTCCCAAGCCATCGGCGAAGCCTACGAGATGATCCGCGGCGACTGCGCCGATGTGATCCTCTCAGGCGGCACGCACAGCATGATCCATCCCTTTGGCGTGACCGGCTTCATCCTCCTGACCGCACTTTCGACCCGTAACGACGAACCGGAGCGCGCCAGCCGTCCGTTCGACCGCGATCGCGACGGGTTCATCCTCGGTGAAGGGGCGGGGATGCTGATCCTCGAAGAGCTGGAGCACGCAAAGGCGCGGCGGGCAAAGATTTACGGTGAGATCGTCGGCTACGGATCGACGGCCGATGCGTTTCGGATCACCGACAGCCACGACGAGGGCCGCGGCGCCATTGCCTGCATGCGGGAGGCGCTCGCCGATGCCAGGCTCGCCCCCGACCAGATCGATTACATCAACGCCCACGGCACCAGCACGGCCGTGAATGACTCAATCGAGACCCTGGCCATTAAGCGGGCCTTTGAAGAAGCGGCCTATACTGTGCCGATCTCTAGTACCAAGAGCATGATGGGGCATTTGATCGCCGCGGCTGGCAGCGTCGAAGCAATCGTCTGCCTGCTGGCAATCCGCGACGGCGTGCTGCCTCCGACGGTCAATCTCGATCATCCCGATTCCGACTGCGATCTGGACTACGTACCCCACATCGCCCGTCGCAAGAAGGTGGATATTACGCTTTCCAACAGCTTTGGTTTCGGCGGCCAGAACATCACGCTCATTCTTAGACGCTTCACCGATTGACGAATCATGAGCATCCCCGGCAGAGACGATTCGCTTCGGCAAAACCGGGGCCAAGATCGACCTGGACGGGGCTAGTGGCGACTCGCCCAGGAGCCTTCCCGTGCCCGGCTTACACATCGTGTTTGTCATCGCTCTTTATGGCGCTCTTGTGGCGCTCGCAGCGCTGGTTCTGTTCCTCATCTATTGCACGGTCCGATACGGACCGGTCATTGAGCGGATCTTCGAGCTGCAGCCGGTCCTTGCCCCCTTGCAGATCACCCCGGAGGACCTGGGCGAGCCGGTCAGCTTCACGACCGATGACGCCCTGGAGCTGGCGGGCTCATTCCTGCCGCGGCGCATCGCCTTTCGCGCCGGCCAGCTCGTCTTCTGCCACGAATACCTGAGCGACCGGTTCAGTTACTTGCCTTACCTGGACCACCTCCGCGACCTTGGTTACGACATCTTCACCTTCGACTTTCGCAACCACGGCAAGAGCGGGATTGACCCCGCTTACACTCCCATGCAGTGGGCGACCGACTATGAACTGCGCGACTTGAGGGCCGCTCTCCGCTATCTTCGATCGCGCGACGATCATGACACCGCCGGCTTTGCCCTCTTCGGCGTCAGCCGCGGAGGCAGCACCGCGCTGGCCGTCGCGGCCGACGAACCGGATATCTGGGCGGTGGTGACCGACGGCGCTTTTCCCACCCGCGGCACGATGACCGCCTACATCCTCCGCTGGGCCGAGATCTACGTCCACAGCCAGCTTTTCCTGCTTCTCGTCCCGCGCTGGATGTATGCGATCATCGGTTGGCTCAGTTTGCTACGTTGCCAGCGCAAGCTCAATTGCCGGTTCCCTGACATCGAGACTGCCGCGCGGCTGCTTTCTCCTCGCCCCTGGTTCTTGATCCATGGCCAGCGAGACGCCTACATCGGCCCCGAAATCGCCCGGTCACTTTTCGCCAAGGCACGCCATCCCAAGGAGATGTGGCTGGTTCCCAAAGCCAAGCACAACCGCTGCCGCGAGAGCGCTCCGGAGACCTACGCCGCCAGAATCGCCGGTTTTCTGGGCCGGACCGCGCCCCGCCGGCCGGTCGAGGTGCTCGAGCCCATCGCTCAGCCTTCGATCGGGTCCTTCCCCGTCGGTTCCGGCCTGCCGGTCGGTGTCTCCAAACGCCCCAGCGGGGTCGCGACTCCGCTGGCGACCTGAGCCTCGTCTCTTTCAGTTCTCTCACATGCTGCAAACTCTCAGGATGGCGATTGGCCTCCCGGTGGTTCACCGGGCCCGCCGGCTGGCCCGAGGCTTTCTCGAGCAGACCCGCCATACCGAGGACGTCCAGCGCCGGCTCTTGCTGGCGCAGGTGGCGCGCCATGCCGAGAGCCAGTTCGGCCGCGACCATCATTTCCGCGAGATAAGCACAATCGGCGACTTCCAGCGTCAGGTTCCAGTGGGCGGCTATGACCTACATGAGCCTTACATCAGCCGCGTCCGCGAGGGCGACATCCGGGCCCTCTTCGGCCCCAAGACCCGCGTGCTCATGTTCGCGCTGACTTCCGGCACGACCAGCCGGCCCAAGACGATACCCGTCACCCGCCGCGCCCTGCGCGACTATCGCGAGGGCTGGACGATCTGGGGAATCCAGGCGTTCGACGCCCATCCGGAGATCCTCCGCCGTGGGCTCAAACCCATCCTCCAGATCGCCAGCGATTGGCGCGAGAGCACGACGTCCGCCGGCATTCCCTGCGGTGCCATCACGGGACTGACCGCTTCCATGCAAAACCCGCTGGTCCGCAGTGTTTACTGCATGCCGGCCTGCGGATCACGCATCAAGGACATCGAATCGAAATACTACCTTGCGCTGCGGTGCTCCATCGCGCTGGATCTGGGAACGATCATCGCCGCCAATCCGGCGACCGTCCTGGCCATGGTCCGGCTGGCCGACCGCGAGAAGGAAACGCTGATTCGCGACCTTCACGACGGCAGCCTGGCATCCAAATGGCTGATATCGCCGGAAATCCGTCGTGCGCTGCCGTTTACGATCCGGCTCCGGAGGCGGCGGGCAGCCCGCCGGCTGGAGCAGATCGTCGAGCGAACCGGCCGTCTCCTGCCACGTGACTATTGGCCTAAGCTCGACTTTCTCTCCAACTGGATGGGCGGCACGATGAAGGCTTACCTCCGCGGTTACCCCGAATTTTTCGGTGACAAGCCGGTCCGTGATGTCGGCCTGATCGCCTCCGAGGGACGCATGACCATCCCGATCGAGGACGGGACGCCGGCGGGAATCCTCGATATCCGCCATCACTTCTTCGAGTTCATTCCCGAAGACCAGGGAGAAAGCCAGACCCCCGAGACCGTGCTGGCCGGCGACCTCGTCCCCGGTGCTCATTATTATGTTGTCCTGACCACCGCGGGTGGACTTTACCGCTACAACATCCATGATCTTGTCCGCTGCGTCGGATTCCACAACCGGGCGCCGGTGATCGAATTTCTCAACAAGGGATCGCATTTCTCAAGCCTCGCCGGCGAGAAACTCTCCGAGCACCAAGTGATCGCGGCCGTCCAGGCGGCCCAGCGATCAACGAACGTTCAGCTTCGATCGTACCTTCTTTTGCCCTCCTGGGGTGAGCCTCCGTTCTACGGCCTTCTGGTCGAATCGAGCGATCTTCCTTCGGCCGACTCCGGCCAACTGCTGGCGCGCGTGGTGGATGACCAGCTCCGCACGCAAAATATCGAGTATGCCAACAAGCGCGACACCCTCAGACTTGGCCCAGTCTGCACCATCCTCCTCGCGGACGGCTCATGGGCGGAATTCCAAAGGCACCGGCTGGCCCGCAGTGGAGGAACTGTCGAACAGTATAAACAGCCGCATCTCATTGCGGACTTAGGCGCGATCGATTTGTTTCGTCCGCTCCAGCAGGCTGCGTTGTGAGTCGCTGGAGGTGCTAGCAGGGCCGTTTCGCTCCCGGCGTGAGGAAACGCCGTGAACGTTCTCCCTGTGGGATAAGGCGCCGTGAAGCGCGGCGGAGGGATTCGGTCGCCAGCGCGAAACACCCTCACACCCCGAAGTTCCACACCTCGCCTTGTTCGATTGTACCGATTGTGGTATGCGGCATCCGTCCCGAAGCCACGACTTCCCGTGACGAATGGATGGTTGCCGGGGTGGTCCAGGCCCAAGCCGGTAGGGAAACCGGCAAATCCCCAGTGAGGGGGAGCAGGAAACCATGA
>JBKQMU010000003.1:0-48050 GCA_052146555.1 Isosphaeraceae bacterium | reverse complement strand
ATGGGAGACGTCCGTGTCTCGAATCTCATAAAGCATCACACAGCGTGACGATAGAGAACACCTTCTTGCCCAGACTGTCCAGACCAGTTGGACGTGGGCGGCCAATTACAAAACAGACATCTAGCTTACTCAACACGCTCTGAGGGGCAAGGAATCCGGCGAGCATGGTGCTCGGGAGCTGCACGTGGCAGATGTGAGAGCCTTCGAGTATGCCTTTCGCGTCGAGCACGAGGATATCGACCGCTTAGGCCATGTGAACAACGTAGTTTACCTGAAGTATGCCCAGGATGCCGCCGTGGCACACTGGCAGGCCGTGATTCCCCTCGAGATTCGGGAAAGCCTGGTCTGGGTTGTGCGCCGGCATGAGATCGACTATCTGAAGCCGGCCGTCGAGAACGACATGCTGGTCGCGCGAACCTGGGTTGGTGAACCGATTGGCGCGACACTTGAGCGTTTCATCGAAATTCGCAGATGCGCCGATGGCGAGATGCTAGCGAGCGTGCGCAGCGTCTGGGTCGCTCTCGACGCAAAGGTTTTGCGCCCCCGCCGCGTGACCGAGCAGCTTTGTTCCTTTTTTCGGGTCGGCGTTCCTTAGAAGCGACAAAACTCGCCTGAACGATTGAATCGAAACGAGCCGCGCGGAATGTTCCGGGCGGCTCGGCCTGCCTCTTTCAGTGCCACTGATTGGCTCTTTCAGCTTCCCATCTTATCTTTCATCGCGGCCTTCAACGCGGCTTTCCGTGTCTCGGAAGCTGCCTTGCGCTTCTGTTCATGCTCACGCAGGTGCTCACCCAGCAGCCGCTTTTGCGGGGCGGTCAGGATTGCCTCACATTCGGTCTTGCGGTCGGATTGCAGCTTGTCGAGACGCTTTTGAGAATCCTGAATCTTCGGGTGGTACTCCGCCTGAATCTTGTAGATTCGTTCTTTCTGCTGGTCCGTCAGCCCGAGGTCGGCATATCCGGAGGGCACACGGTGTGTCGGATCGGGAGGTGACGACTTGGCGGTCGACTTCGATGTGCTCGTACTGTCGGTTGGTGCAGGAGCCTCGGCGCTCTTGGAAGAAGACGACTTGGTCGCTTGCGACTTCGCGGCACCGCTCTCCTGGGCGCCAAGCTGGGTGCCGACGGTCAAGAGTAGCGGAATGACTGCGGCACTCGCGAGGACTGCGAGAGAACGGCGGTTAGAGGACGTCATGCTCGTGGGCCTTTCGTGACCAAGACCATGGACAGTGGGCAATACAGAACGAAACCGTCGTCAAGCTTACGAGTGACAACCGGCCCTTTCTAGGCGCTTTTGAAAACCCCGATCCGCGGGAAGGATCTGAGAAACATGCTGTTGCTTTAATGCAAAGTCAAGCTCAGGCGCGATCAAGCGAAGATCTTGGGGCGGCACAACGTGACGGCTTTGTGGATGGCTAATGGGAAGCCAGCGGCTTGTCGTCCTGGGGTGCTTTACCCCGGCTTGACCGGGCGTTAGGATGAGCTCGTCGTCTCATCGTCGCGCGCCATGTTCGCTAAACTCGACCACGGTTTGCTTTTTGCACAGAGCATCCGCGATCGCCCGATCGAGCCGATACCCTCGCCCGGAGAATGCCCACCATGTCGATGGACGCAAAGCCAACGGCCACCACCCCCTCCAGTCTCAAGCACCGCGACAAGGGTATCCGGATCTTTACCTGGCCGAAGATGATCTTCATCTTCCCCTCGGCGATCGTGGCCTTGATCTGCGCGGTCGGGATGTGGAGGCTGCGCGACAAGACTTATGACCCGACCGTGGAGGCTCCGGTCGTGACCACGACCACGACCGATGCCGGCGGAAAGCCCGTGACGCCTCCGGCTCCGATGACCAGGCTGGCGCGGTTCCGGTCCCCGCAGAACCTGATGGGCGTTCTCTTCCTGGCCGTGCTGGCGTTCAACCTGCTCGTGATGGCGGTCGATTTCCCCCGCTTCGAGCTTCTGGGCGTCGTGCTCTTGGTGCTTTTGGTGCTCTTTTTCCTGCTCTGGGCCGGATCCTACTTTCAGCTCGACCTCATGAAGCCGGTTCACGCGCTGTTAGAGTCCATCTACGTGTTTGCCAACGCCGGCTTCTATTTCATGTATTTCCTGGTTGTCCTTGTCATGCTCATCGTCGTCTACGCGACCCGGTGGCTCGATTACTGGGAAGTGCTGCCCAACGAAATCCTGCACCACCATGGTCCACTCTCCGATCTCGAGCGGTACCCTACCATGAACCTGAAGTTCGACAAGGAGATCCCCGACGTGCTCGAGTATGCCCTGCTGCGAGCGGGCCGGCTTGTGCTGCGTATTCCGAATGTCGAGAAGGCGATTGTGCTCGACAACGTTCTGTTTATCAACTCGAAGGAAGTGGCGCTCAAGAGCATGATGAGCCGTCTGGAGGTCCGCGTCACGACCGATCAGGAAGCGGGCGAGCGCAACATCTGAACGAGCAAGGTGGCGATTCCCGGATTGCAGCTTACAGGGAAGCCTGCGGTTGTCTCGATGGATTCGGTTCGGCGGACCCTCGGTCGGCGATCAGCGACGGTAGATGCGGCTTCAAGAGCGGCTCGACGTTGGCAGGAGGGCCGTCGCTGGCTTCGCTGACGGCTTCCCGGTCGCTTCGCAGCTCATCACAGATCGGGCCATTGAGGGCCTCTTCGATATCGTGCAGGCGGCGGGCAATGTAGGCTCCGTCGAGCACCCGATGATCGTAGATGAGCTTGACGACCACGCGTCCGCTGGCCGGATCGATCGGGCCGAATGTCAGGGTCGTGGTCAAAGGCGAGATCGGGTGCATGTTCTCGGCCCCTAGGTTGCCGTAGGTGCTCAGACCGAAGGTGCCGAACCGCTTGCAACGCTTGTAGCCGGAGAGGTTCAGGGTGCCCCACCAGAACATTCTGCGCACCGGCGTGGGGATCCGACCAAAGCGGAGAGCTTGGCGGTAGAACCCGATCTTTTCGAGCGTCTCGTTCTTGTACCAAGAGAGAGCTTGCTGGAGTTGGACGATAGTCTGCTGTTCCGGCGCTCGGAAGATCCCGACGAATATGCCTTCCTCGCCTCTGTACTGGCGCTCGATCGCCAGCGCACAGTTCATCCAGGGGTGCTCGTAAAGACGGGGCCAGGGGAATTCCAGGTACGCCCGGCGAAGCGGCGAGTACTGGGCACCGACCAGAGCATAGGCCTTCATGAAAAGGCAAGCCCAGGATGGCCGGTCGGGATGTTCTGCCCGTGCTTCCAAGAGCGGTGAGACGTCAAACAATCGGCTTACGGGCGCTGAGGGGACTTTGTGTGCGAAATGAACCAGATCGCCGATGAACCGCCTTGGTTCCGTGAGAGAAAGAGTGCGTCCCTTGGGTTCGCGCATCCATGCACCCCGAAGAGATACGGCTCGGGAACCTTGATGATCCCGAGTGTAAGACTAGCCTGGTAAGACCGGACAACAGGCGTCCGGGCAAGCCTGATGACGTCTCACATCCGGCGTGTAGGCGAAGCGTACAGGAAAACCCCCCCCAGGGGAAGGCGAAGCGAGGTTGATGGTTGAAGTGCGCCGGGTTAATTGCTGGCGTCTGGATCTCTCCCGGGTCGATCACCGCCGCTTGCCAGCTCGATCGCCGGCACGCCGGCCTGGGAAGCCAATCGGAGACCGTCGCCCGCGGTAGGGGGTTCAGCGTCCCCGCTCGAGGTTATCGCGGAGATCGGCGGCTTCCTTGTATCCGTGGGTCACTGCTTGACTGGCGCTGGCAAGCGCCTTCGCAGGTTCACCCTGGGCTTTGTAAACCAGGGCAAGGTTATAGTGCACCCGACCGACGGTCATCGTGTCCGAAGCGCGCTGGAGAGCCTGCTTGAGGTCCGCGGTCGCCTGATCCAGCCGACCGGTCTTGTAGGCGAGAATGCCCCGGTTCAGGGCCGCGACGGCCATGCCGGGTTCCAGCTCAAGTGCCCGGGTATAGTCGCTCTCCGCCTGGGCGGTGCGATTAAGAGAATCTTCCGCTCGAGCTCGGTTGTAGTAGCACTCCGCAGACTCGGGGGCCAGTGCGATGCAAGTGCGGAAGGCGGCGACGGCGTCCTCGAACTGCCCCTGCTCATAAGCGCAAAGACCCTGGTAAAAGTTGGGCCAGAAGTCTTGAGGACGAGACTGGAGAGTGAGCTGGAATTCCTGGGCCGCGCGGGTGAAGTTTCCGGAGCGCAGATAGGATCGTCCCAGATCGTAGTGCTCCCACGGCGTTTGGGCCGGAGGATCGGGCTGAAGCGGAGGATCGGGCTGGAGCGGAAGTTCAGGCTCAAGCGAAGCTCGCGCGTGGTTCAGAGTCGCCGCGCAGGCGCGTCGCTCGCGCAGAAGCGCCGGGCTGGGGCCGCAGAGCGCGCCGGCCTGGTCCAGCACGCTGAGGGCCTCGCGACACGCTTCGGCCGTTTCACCATGGGTCGCAAGTCGTTGACGCAGGTTGGCCCACACAGTGGCCAGTTCCAGAAGGTCGGTTCGAATGCCCCGCTCGATCTCCGGGTCAAGGTCTTCCCCTGGCAGATTCAGCAGGTGGCTTCGACCTTCCCAGAGTGCACGGACCTTCTGCACGAATCGCCGCGCTTCCTCACCGGCCGGTGGTGAAATGCCGTACCAAAAACGAGCAAGGTCGGCAAGGTGACGGAGCTCGCCAGCCTTCTGGCCCCGCCTGGCAAGCCTAAGCTCGCGATCGAGTCTGGTCTTGAGATCGTCGGGCGTGGGAATGGCCATCGCGCGCTCGAGCCCACGGCTGAGGACGCGAGCGGCCTCGGTGAAGCGGTGGTCGACCCTCGACTTTTGACCATCCTCAAGGTCCGTCTCGATCTCGCGAAGTCGCTGGCGATAGAACGCGGTTCCGGCGACCGCGGCCGTACCCAGGACAGCCAATGAAATCAACCAGGCGACCCCGCGCGCCAGGGCCACGGGCTTGCGTCGGCGCCATTTTTGCCAACGTTCCCTGAGGCTCCGGTTGGGCACACCCCGCAAGGGCAGGTCGTTGAGATGGCGGCGAAGGTCGTCAGCCAGAGAGGCTGCGTCGTGGTAGCGCTCGTGCGGACTGCTGGCCAGGCACTTCGCGACGATGTCCGACAGGCCCCTGCTGACTAAAGGGTTACACCGCGACCACGGCTCTCCCACGGCCGCCCAGGCACGAGCACCGGGGCCAGCCAGCGCCTCGCAGAGCACGAGCCCGAGAGAGTAAAGATCAGCGCGGTGGTCCACATGCTGGGTAATCGACTGCCCCTGGCTCAGGGCCTTCAAGGCCGCCTTTTGCTCGGGAGCCATCCAGCCCGGCGTTCCGCCCAGCCGGTCGGATGGCCGCTCGCCGGGCTTGACCGGCTTGCCAGCCAAGTGAAAATCGAGAAGCATGGGCAATCCGTCAGCCGCGATCAGGAGATTCGAAGGTTTCACGTCCATGTGAACCAGACCGCGAGAGTGCGCCTCATGCAGGGCGTCGGCCAGACAAGCGACGATCCAGCAGACCGCTTGAACGTAGGAGGCCTGGGTCAGGTAACGACGGTAGGGGCCGTCGTCAGCACCGGGAAGGGCAGGGTGCTGACTGCGATCAACAGCATCGAGAAGGTGGCGTCCCGTGCGCAGGTGGACAGGAGTGTCGGCGAGCGCCTCCAGCAGACGCGCCAGACTCGCCCCACCGCAATAGGGCATGCACAAAGCCCGCAGCGCCCGGTCCGGGAATGTATGCTCGGAGTAGAGCGGAACGATATGGGTGTGCTGTAAGCGGGCTAAGGATAGGTGCTCTTCCTGGTCGTCGGAGCTAACCTTCAGCACAACTAGCCGACCGGCAAGTCCAGGGTCGGTGGCGAGATAGGTTTTCCCCGAAGCGCCTCGGCCAAGCTCGGAGATCAGCCGGAAAGGACCGAGCTCTTCGCCGATTTCCGGAAGGACCGCGGTCCGAGCGAGCGGCCGCAGCAAGCGGTCGCAGCCCAGCAAGATCTCGAGTTCGTTTTTCCACTGGGGAAAGCGGCGGACGACTTCGTCGGTAAGCACGTCCAGGCCGGCTTCGCGGCGCAGACAGACATCCTCGTAGACCAGGCGCACGGCGTCTTCGCTGTTCAGCTCAGGATGATCGGCCAGCAGTTCTTCGACGGAAATCGGTTTGCCTTGCGCCCAGGCTGAGGCCATGGCCTCTACCTGATGCGAAACCCAGTCGCTGCCCGAAGCCGACCCTTCGTGGCTTCTCGATTCCCGCTGCCATGCTTCCCCCCGCGCTCCTTTGGTTTCCGAGGAAGGAAGCGGTGCCATGGCTTTACTCCTCTTCCTGCTCGGCTCCCTGGGAGGGATTGGCGGTCCTTCGGGGAACGGCGAGCCGCCGGGCGAGGTCGTAGAGGATCCGTCGAACGCTTCCCTCGTGCAATCCGGCGCGCGCGGCGATTTCGGCTAAAGGCAAGCCCTGTCGCTTCAGTTGGAGGATCTCTCGGTGCTGGTGCGGGCACTTCTCGAGCATCAATTCCCAAAGCTCGTGCCCCTGGGCAACTTCGCTCGGGCGAGGTTCGCCGGTGGGCGGCAAATCATAAGGCGAGGCCTCATCGAGTGAGCGTTCCTGCTCGAGGGCGCGATGGTGCTGGCGGTGACGATCGATGATTCGGTTCCGAGCGACCTTCACCAGGAAAGCGCGAAGGTGGGAGCGATCGGTGAATCTCCAGCCAGCCTCGCGAAACCGGCAGAAGACATCTGCCCAAACCGACTGAACGATGTCCATGGAGTCGAGCTTGGACCGAAGGGGTCCTGAGAGCTGCCGGCGAACGGCCATGCGCAAATAAGGCTCATAGGCTAGGAAAGCGCGCTCCGCCGCAACGGGATCGCCATCATTGAGGCGATCGATCAGCTCGTCCAGTTGATCGACGCTCATGTCACCCTCGTCGACCAGCTTCCGGGGAGCTCGGGAAATCCCATGAGATCATCGTTTTCCCGGGAATGCCGTTCCCGCGAAACCATGGCTCCGGCGCCTTTGACCAGAAGTCGTCGTCGCACGGCAAAGGCCGCCACAAGTGCTCCGAAGAGGAGCAGTGAGTAGGGAACCACCCGCCCCGGACCTCCATCTTTGAACTGGCCGAGATCAAGCTCCGGAAGCCGATCGAGAAGCTGGTCGATGGCTTCTTGCAGCGACCTTCCATCCTGTGGAAGAGCCTCGGAAATGAGCCCGGCCGCATGCGGCAGGGCCAGTATCTCCTGCGAGTCAGGCGCCGTCGAAAGATCCGCAGGGTCAGAGGTCAGATTGGCGGAGATTCGCCCCTTAAGAATCGCGATTCTCGCCGTCGCTCCAAGAGAAAGTAATTCTGGACCGATGATTTTCGAGACCAGGCCGGGGGACGATTCCCGGGACGGCTCAAGCAAGCCGTCATGAGTCAGAGCATCATACTGGGTTGCACCGCCGTGATTGTTCTCAGCGGCAAAGAACGATGTGACGCGGGCAGGCAGGCTCACCAGGGAAGTCAGCACGGAACCGCCCTCATTGCTTCCCAGTACGACATCAGCAGCGGCTGGCCCGCCTGCCAATGCGGTGACCCCCTCGGTCTGATCACTGCTGATGCTCGAATCGGTCATGCTGGGATCGGTCGAAATCTTGGCTCCGGAATCGCGAGCATGCATCGGATCCAACTCGGGTCGATGGTGCATCAGATCGAGAGCTGGCAAGAGAGCAAAATTCTGGCTTGAAGGAAAGGGGGTTATCATGGGCAGCAAAGGCGCGGCCGGAGGGGGAAATGCGGAGTCTTGCGGAGATGCAACGGTGGGTGGACCGGCTTGGCCGAGATCGCCAGGAGATGGGCCGAGATCGCTAAGGCGTGCATCGTGCTCGGAGACCACAAGTATTGCAAGGTCCACTAGAGGAGGAGGTTCCCGGGAAATTGCATGTTGCGAGAGCGCAGAGAATGCTTGCTCCCGGCCAAACCCGGGATTCGTTTCGAAGCCAAAGAACGCAGGAACAGCCGGCTCTTCAGCCAGCGTAGCGCGGGGCGGGCCGTCCGGAAACAGATCCAGGCCCAGTGGCCTCGAGGGGACGAGGACCGCGATGCGCGGCAGAGGTGGAGAAACCTCGAACGGCGTCATTCCACTGCTCAAGAGGTTTCGATCCTCAAGCGCCTCAATCTCTGGCCTGCGACAGTTTATTGCAGAGCGCTGCTTTCGCACTGTACGCCTCGTCCCTTGGAGAACGACGGCCGCGTCGTTCCGTGCGTAAAACCAGGAAAGACGCTAAATCTTCACGACGAACTCTATCGGAAACCAGAGCGGCATTCTAGTCAAATTCTAGAACGAGAGTCGGCCAGTTGGTCTGACAGTGGCTCTTATGTCCGTCGGATACTGGAGATACTTGAGAACGGATTCCTTCAGATTCCGCGCGCGCCAGGTCGCCGGGCCTTCGCTGCTCTAGTAACTAGAGGAGTGAGCCGCGTCGTCGGCTATCCCTCGCCCCGGGATTCCCCGGCGCGGCCACCCTCTGCGTTCTGCCCCCCTCGCCGCAAGCTCAGAGTCGCGGGGGCCGACTCCTAGAAAATGCCACTCAAATCAGGTCGCATCGAGGGGTACCGTCATTTGTGCCGGTTCTGGCGGCCAGACCCGCCTCTGCTCCAGGCTCTCAACCTCGGTCGGATTGAAGGAAACGCGACTCCGGAAATGGAGTTGCGTTTCCTTCTTGGTCCTTTCTTTCTTGCGCGCGTGCGTCGAGGCCGGCACACGGTGGCTTCGAACTGGCCACGGGGGGCTCCCTTTCGGGCCCTGGCTATGCCATAATTACATGGCCATTCAGGCAATCGACAAGACACCCGGAGCCGCTTGTAGTGCGTTCCATGGTCCACGTTCACATGCTTCCGAGTCTGATCCCCCCGGGCGAGCTTGACGGCGGCGTTGCCGTGGTGATCGACGTCCTTCGCGCCTCGACGATGATCGTTCACGCCCTTGTGGCCGGATGTCGGGCGGTCCTTCCGTGCGCCGAGGTTGACGAGGCTCGTCGGCTTGCCGCCACACTGCCGGTGGGATCGGCCCTGCTGGCCGGCGAGCGGCACGGAGTGCAGATCGACGGCTTCGACCTGGGCAACTCACCGGGTGAGTGCACCCCTGCGGTCTGCCAGGACAAGACGATGGTCATCACCACGACCAACGGCACCCTGGCCCTGCTGGCCTGCGTGGACGCCGAACTCGTGATCGTCGGTTCGTTCGTGAACTTCGCGGCCACCTCTCAGCGGCTGCTGCACGAGGCCAAACCGATCCACCTGGTCTGTGCCGGAACGGAAGGCTCCATCAGCTATGAAGATACGCTTCTGGCCGGGGCATTTGCCGACCATTTCAAAGAAATGGACTTTCCGATGGGCAACGACCAGGCCGAGATCGCTTCGGGCTTCTGGGCCAAGATCCAAGAATCGATCTGGTTCAAGAGTGGGAAGGCGACGCCGGCCGAGCCAACCAACCTGCTTGTGCGATACCTTAATCGGGGACAGGGAGGACAGCGCGTGGTACAGTTGGGACGGAGTGCCGATATCGCCGATGCGGCGAGCCTGAACCGGCCCGATTTTCAGATCGTCGCCGAGCTCAAAAAGGATCCGCTGCGAGTCGTCGCCTGTACCTGATCGGGAACCAGCTCCAGGCACTCACGAAATGGAGCATCCTGCTGACCGCGGCGCGCGGTCAGACGATCACGCGCACTCAGACGATCACTCGTGGACCCGCTGGGATGGGAAGGCAGGGCGGATGATGGATGTGGAAATGGACAAACTGGTCTCTCTCTGCAAGCGGCGGGGGTTCATCTTTCCCTCCAGCGAGATCTACGGCGGAATCAACGGATTCTGGGACTACGGACCGCTAGGAGTCGAGCTCAAGCGGAACATCAAAGAGACCTGGTGGCGCGACAACGTCCAGACGCGAGATGACATGGTCGGCCTCGATTGCTCGATCATCATGAACCCGCGGGTCTGGGAAGCTTCGGGCCATGTCGGCGGCTTCAGCGACCCCATGGTCGACTGCAAGGCTACCAAAGAACGCTACCGGGCCGACCAGCTTCACGTCTTTGCCTATGTTTTTCCGGCCGTCAACCACAAGGGAGAGCCAACGGAAGCATGGCTTGCCGGCCTGGGAGCCTCGGCCGAGGAAGCCGCCGAGCTCCCTGAAAAGAAAGCCGCGAAGCTGGCCAAAAAGTTTGGTAAGCCGACAGCGCCGCCCACCATCATTCCTTACATGCAGCTCGACGTCAGCGACCGCGAGAAGGTCGTTGGCCCGTCCACCGACGAGCGCGGCACCTTGACCGAGCCGCGCTCGTTCAACCTGATGTTCAAAACATTTGTCGGCGCCCTGGAACACGACTCGAACGTCGCCTACCTGCGCCCCGAAACCGCGCAGGGGATCTTCGCCAACTTCAAGAACGTCGTCGATACCGGAAGAGTAAAGCTGCCCTTTGGAATCGCCCAGATCGGCAAGAGCTTCCGCAACGAGATCAACCCCCGGAACTTCACGTTTCGCTCACGCGAATTCGAGCAGATGGAAATCGAGTTCTTCTGCCGGCCCGAGGAGGCCAAAGACTGGTACGCCTACTGGCGGAAGACGCGGTTCCAGTGGTACGTGGACCTGGGCCTCAGATCCGAGCGTCTCCGGCTGCGCGACCACGACGCCAAGGAGCTATCTTTCTATTCGACGGCCACGGCCGATATCGAATACGCCTTTCCCTTCGGTACGAGCGAGCTAGAGGGTATCGCCCATAGAGGTGATTACGATCTCACTCAACACATGAAGTTTAGCGGCAAGGACCTCAGCTACTTCGACGAGGAACGGAAGGAGCGGTTCGTGCCCCACGTCATCGAGCCCTCGGCAGGCGCCGACCGGGCCACGCTGGCTTTCCTTTGCGAGGCGTACACGGAGGATGAGGTCGGCGGCGAGGCCCGGACGGTACTCAAGTTTCACGCGCGGATCGCCCCCATCAAGGCCGCCGTCTTCCCGCTGGTCAAGCGCGACGGCATGCCGGAGAAGGCAGAGGCCATCTACCGCGAGCTGAGAAAACATTTCAACGTCTTTTACGACGAGAAAGGCGCAATCGGCCGCCGCTACCGGCGCCAGGATGAGGCGGGAACACCGTTTTGCATCACCGTCGATAGCCAGACCTCAGGCGACGACACCGCGACAGTGCGCGACCGTGATAGCTGTCGGCAGTGGCGCGTGCCCGCCGCCGGGATCACGCGGGCACTCCAGGACCTGCTCGAAGGACAGGCCATCCCCGCAGGCGATTGACTTCCCATGGCCCATGGCCTGACACCATCCCTACCTCCTGGCCGCCAAGCCCGTGCTCTCTTCCAGCCAGATTCGTGCAAAGCCGTGCCTTGAGTACAGGACGTCGATTCGACTCATGAAGCCCTGCATCAGCCAAGTCACGACCATGAGCACACCGCTGGAGGCTGAGCTTCCGAGCTTCGCCCGCGCCGGCTTTCATGCCGTTGAGCTCTGGCTGACCAAGGTCGAAGCCTATCTCCAGCAGCACACTTCCGCGGACCTGCGCCAGTTGCTCGAATCCAACGGCCTGGTGCCTGCCGCGGCGGCCGGGCAGGGGGGCCTGCTGCTTTCCCAGGGAGTGGAACGCGAGACGCACTGGAGTCATTTCCGACGCCGCCTGGACACCCTGGCGGAGCTGGGGGTACCGACTTTGATCGTCGCGGCCGATTTCCCGCGCGAACCAGCGCCTGACCATTACCAACGCGCCGCGGCGGCCTTGCGCCAGGCAGCCGAGCTGGCTGGCGGTCTGGGCATCCGCATCGCTCTTGAGTTCCAGAAGACATCCAGCTTCTGTGCCAGCCTCGACACGGCAGTGGCACTCGTCGCCCAGAGCGACACGCCGCACGCCGGAGTCTGTCTGGACCTGTTCCACTATTACACAGGCCCAAGCAAGTTCGAGGATCTAACGTACCTATCGGCCGATAACCTTGCATGGGTCCAGGTCTGCGACTTGAGCGGCCCCTCCCGCGAGCTGGCCAGCGACAGCGACCGCATTCTGCCCGGCGAGGGAGATTTTCAGATCGAGCCCTTGATCGACCACCTAGGCTCGATCGGTTACGAAGGGGGCGTCTCGCTCGAGGTCCTCAATCCCCAGATCTGGCAGGTTTCCGCAGATCGGGTCTCCGACCTGGGCTATCAGGCGGTTCGCCGGGTCCTCAGACAATGGAGCCAGGACCTGCCGGAAGGCCAGGAAGGAGCCTGAGCATGTCGACCGTGGCGACCATGCGACCGGCCGCGTCCGTCTTCCACGAGGAGCAGCACTTCGATTGGCGGGTCTACGCCCTGATCGCCGCGATCGAGCTCGTTTCCGGTTACATCGCGGTCTTGGCAACCCGTCATTGGAGCCCGGTTGCCGAGCTTCTGGCGCACCGCTGGTCCCTCGAGTTTACTCTTGGCCTGGTTCTCGTCGCGACGCTTCCCTTCTTGCTGATCTTCGGCTTGCTCCAGATGACCACCGAGGTGACCCCAAGCGAGGTCCGCGTTTCCTTCGGCTGGGTTCCCATCTACCGCCGCGCAGTCGCGATCACGAGCGTCCAGCGGCACAGGGTGGTCGAGTTCCGGCCGATCGCCGACCACGGCGGCTGGGGCATCCGAGCCGGCCGCGACGGTGAGCGAGTGCTCAGCGCCCGGGGGAACCGGGGCGTTCGGCTCGAGCTGGCCGACGGCTCGAAGCTCATCATCGGCAGCCAGCGCTGCGAGGAGCTGGCCGAGACGATCGAGCGCGCCCTTCGCCCCGACGCCGCCTGACCGGCGCAAAAGCGTCGCCGGCTCCCTCAAGATGACCAACGTTCCAGAGACTGCTGGACGCCCGGCAAGGTCAGCAGCACCCCGGCGACAATCAGCGCTGCGCCGATGAGGGTCAGGGGCCGGATTGACTCGCCCAAAACGACGAAGCCCAGCACCATGGCGATCACGAAGCTGAGCTTGTCGATGGGAGCGACACCAGAGATCGGGCCATGCTTCAGGGCGGCGAAATAGAAAAGCCACGACAACCCGGTGGCCACGCCGGAAGCGATGAGAGCCAGCCAGCCACGGCCCGTAATCGACCGCAGGTGGTGAAGCTGCCCCGATGCCCCCACGATCCCCGCGGCGAATACCACCACCACGACCGTCCGCACCAGCGTGGCCACGTTCGAGGGAACCTGGCTAATCCCGATCTTGGCCAGCAAGGCCGTCAACCCCGCGAAAATTGCCGATGCGGCGGCATGGAGCACCCAGCTCCTGCTCGTCATAAGATCCAGCCTCCTGCTTCCCCTCAATGCTTCTGCCGCGCGACTCACGCCGGCGCCCGCGACAGGCAGCGGTCCCTAGCAGGCTAAGTGCACCGCTGGGGTAAAACAAGTGGAGGTTCCCTGACGTGGCGGCTCAGGGGATCTGGGGGTCATCGTGCTGGTCGATCCATCAGCACTTGCAAGTCAGAACTGGCAAGTCAGAATTGGCAAGTCAGAGAGCGACTGGACTCGACCTGCGTCCAGCAGCGGGGCGAGCCCGAGGCGACCTCGTGGAACGACTCACAATCCAGGGCAACCCCGAGCCAAGAGCCCAACCGCGCCAGGTCCTCGTCGAAAGCCAGTCGCAACCGGGCATACAGGCGTGGGGGAATCTCCGGCCGGTCCATCCGGAACCTCCAGAGAGCTTTGAGCCGTTCGCTCAAGCGCTTGGGGATGAATATTCTCCGTAGCGGGGCAAGCACCGGAGATTGCACCAGGACATTGCGAAGATGGCCGCTCCGCAGCCGTTCCCGACCGACGTTCTGAGGGCCGATCGTATAATCCCAGCAAAGCGGCTCGGGCGTACCCAAATACCGGCCGATCCGCTTGAGCTCTTCGTCAGGCTCCGCGACCAGACGATCAAAGAAAACCGGCAGCACGGACTGGCAACCGTACGCCTTGATATAGGGCTCGAGCTGATAGCTGTACCTTCCATAGTCCACCAGCTCCTGATGCCGGGCAACGGCTTCCTCAAGACCACCCGACGCCTGCCCCACCGTGAGCTCATGGAGATAATGTGAGATCAGCCGGTCGATCGGATGCCGCATCAGATAGATCAACTTGAGTCGCGGCAGCGCGCTTTTCATCCGTTGCACAGTGTGAGGATACGCAGGGAGCTTGGTGTAATGCGTGCTTGACTCGCCTCGCAGACCATCTTGAGTCGCCGGCGGAAAGCACGAGGCGTACCACTGCAGCCCCTTCGCGTAGTTCTCATCGTCGCTGAAGAAGTTTGGCTCTTTGGTCTGGCTCATGAGCAGGCCGCGCTGGCGGCGCAGTTGCTCATGGAGGGTCGTCGTCGCGCTCTTCATGGCGCCGATGACGATGAAATCAGGCAAGATGGGATACTCCCTTATTGACGGGTGAGCCTGTTTTTTTAATCCAATCCAAGCGTGAATTTCCGGCACCTCCAGAACGTGCTCTTGCCCAGGAGCGATGGCCAAAAGGCGAAAAGCAACTAGCGCCTCTCTGGCGAACCTCTTTTTCCGGAAGACATTGGAGGAGCCGTGCTTCCGTCAATCATCCTGCCTCAAGAGAGCGTCCGCTGGCGGCACAGCCAATTCGGGGAGTGCAGCGACAGTTTGGTGGCGGAGGCCAGAACCCAGGCGCTCGTATAACGCAATATTCCAAGAAAAGCGCGCGTAAGAAAAATGAACGAGGGCCCTGGATCCGGACTAAGTGGGATTTGTGCCCGCCGGGACTTAGGGCTAAAATCCATTCATCAGATGGATCATCCCTCCGCAAATGACATTGTCTTCAACGTCTCTCCTGGTTGGTTCAAGGCAACTCGCATGAGCAAACTTGACTGGCGCAACCTGGTTCTCCTCGAAGGTATCCTGCTTGAGCCGGTGCGTGACGACAATCGGATGATCTTCTGGATGCCCACGGAACGGGACCGCCAGTTCCAGTACTGGGAACGCTTCGGCACAGTGCCCCGCGCGGAGATCAGAGTCGAGCAGGGAATCTGCACGTTACCGGTAACTTCGGTGCGTGCCCGCCAGCGGCTGGGCGAGAGCTTGCTGGGTAAGCTGGCGCGCAAGCTGAAGGGGGCGGCTGATGAGGAAACGTGGATACTTCCCAGCGGCCAGCCAGCCGAGAAATGCGGCGACCGCAAGACTGGTCTGGCCTTGGTTTGGCCTGAAGATGGCTCCGGCTCGCTCGACGAATCATCCGCCCGCGCGCTATGGCCAGGGCTGACGCGTTGCCAGGCGATCGGCGACCGATTGCTCTTGGTGGCCGGCGCCGAAGCCGCCCCGGCTTCGTCTCGGCTCCCGCAGTCTCCAGATGCCGCCGGGGGAACCGAGGAGCTGGGCTGCCCGGTCGCCTTAGCCGAGCAGCTTCTCGAAGCGGCGCGGCAGAGCGGAGACCGAGCCAGGGAAACCGCCGCGCTTGTCGATCTGGGCGTCGTCACCATGAACGAGGGCGACCTGCGCAAGGCTGTCACTCACCTGGATAAGGCCCTCATCCTGGCCCGCGAGCTAAACGACCGGGAACGGGAAATCGATGCCCTGAACAACCTCGGCCATGCCCTGCTAGCAGTGGGTCAGGCGCCCACGGCCCGGCGCGCCTTGGAAGCGGCTCTCGTGCTGGCTCGACAGGTTGACGACCCGTACGCTGAGAAGCTGATCGTGGAGCGGCTGGGGACGGCTCACGCCAACATGCGCGATGCCGCCGGCGCTTTGAAACTCGCGGCAGAGGCACTCGAGATGACCCGGGCGAAGGGCGACCGTCAGCAGGAAACCAGGGTTCTCTGGAACATGGCCATCGCCCACGCCGACTTGAACCAGCGCGACCAGGCAATCGCCCGGGCGCAAGAATCGATCGATCTCTTGCGCAAGCTGGGCAAGCCCGAAGCTTCCTGGTACGGAGCTCAACTTCAGCGCTACCGGGTGGACTTCGCGAGCCTGGGATCAGGTTCTCCCGGTTCAGGTGGGGCGATCATGACGGGAGGCCCGATGGGCGCGAGCGTCATGACGGTCACGCAGCCGGTCTCTGATCAGAACTCCGGCCCCGGCCTGCTGCGAATGGCCGTTTCGGCCACCAAGGCCATGATGAAGTTCATCGGCTCGGGACTAAGAAAAACGGCGCCCCAACTCCAGCTTGCACGCATGTCCACCTGCCAGTCCTGTGCCCACCACACGGGGCTGCGGTGCCGTGTCTGCGGCTGCTTCACGAACGTGAAAACCCGCATGGCGCACGAACAGTGCCCCATCGGCAAGTGGCCGGCCTGACCGCGGCAAACTTTGGAGGAGATCGCTTTCCGTGCGGGACACTCCATCGGGCGGCGGCACGTCGCGGTCTTCGTTCGTTGACCTAAATCGCTCGCAAGAAGTGTCCTGCACAGGCAAGGAGTTGAAGGATGGGCCGTGTGGCTCTGGTGCTGCATGAGCGGATGGGCAACTGGGCCGCTCAACTCCGCCCCCGGCTTGCTGGCCGGCCGGTTCGATGGTTCGAGACCCGGTCCGCGGCCGACCTGCGTAAAATCCTGCCCGGACTGGGCAGACCGGTGGTTCTACTCGACCTGGGATCCAGAGTGCTGGAGGCGCTTGGCGACCTCGACCAGGTGGTCAATTTGGCGCCAGGAGCGCGGGTGCTGGTGCTCGACCCCGCAGCCCGCCAAGAGGTTCCGGAGCTGGCCCGCGAGCTCGGTGCGACGCACTTCCTGGCCGGGTTTGTTCCCCCTCCGGCGGTCGCCAACCTCATCGACCGCTGGATCGGTCTGGCGGTCGAAGAACAAGCACGCGAGGGATGGTCGCGGCCACTGCCGGTCGACTCGCTGCTCGATCCCGAAGGCTGGCTCGACGATATTCTCGGAGACTCAGCCGGAACTCCCGCCTGACTGGCCACGTTCGACTTCCCGGCATAGAATACGTCGTTGCTTCCACGACGACCGGCCCCGTTAGTGGGGTGCCCTTGGCAGAGGAACTACGCTCGATGTCCGGCAAGACCAATCCCACCCTCACCGAACGGGATGTGCTGATAGCTCTCAAGGGGGTCAAGGACCCGGACCTGGGCCGGGACCTCGTGGACCTGGGGATGATCAAGGATATCCGCATCGACGGCGGTGCAGTGGCGCTGACGGTGAACCTGACGACGCCCGCCTGCCCGCTCAAGGGACAGATCGAACGCGATGTCCGCACGGCCCTGCAAGATCGGCTGCCCGGCGAGTGGAACCTGGCCATCACCATGAGCGCTGAGGTCCGCGGCAAAGCAATGATGGAAAGCGGCGACATCCCCGGCATCAAGAACGTCATCGCCGTCGGATCGGGAAAGGGAGGCGTTGGCAAATCGACCATGGCCGCGGCGATTGCCTACGGACTCCGCTCTTATGGTGCCTCAGTAGGGCTCATGGACGCCGACGTGTACGGTCCGTCCATCCCTCATCTGGTTGGTGCATCGGGCCGGCCCATGGCCCGGGGCGATCGAATTCAACCCATTGAGGCCAACGGACTGAAGCTGATGTCGATGGGCTTCCTGCTCGAGCCCGACCGCGCGGTCATCATGCGCGGCCCAATGCTTCACGGCATCATGCAGCAGTTTCTGCGTCAGGTGGACTGGGGTCTTCTCGACTACCTGGTCATCGACCTGCCGCCAGGGACCGGGGACGTACCGCTAACTCTGGCGCAAACCCTTCCTCTCACCGGTGCTGTGGTCGTCTGCACGCCCCAGGAAGTGGCCTTGCTGGACGTGACCCGGGCAATCATGATGTTCCGCCAGCTTCGCGTTCCGGTGCTGGGGATGATTGAAAACATGGCTTTCTTTGACGTCATCGCCTATCTCAAAGACCGGGGCGGTCCCGAAGCTCACAAGCTGGTTGATACCAAGGCGTTCTTCGATACTCCCGGTGATGAGAGAGTTTACATCTTCGGGCGAGGCGGAGCCCGACGTCGGGCCGCGGAGCTGGGCGTTCCCTTCCTGGGCGAAGTTCCGCTGAATCTTTACCTGCGGGAAACGGGCGACGAGGGCAAGATTGAGCACGCGTTACTAGCCAACTCACCCACACGACCGCACCTTTTGGGCGTCGTCGAGCAACTCGCGGCCCAAATCAGCATCCAAAACATCAAGGCGCCGAAGATGCCCAAGCTCGAAATCTTGAACTAGACAAGGACGAAGTTCGTACCGAGGGAGTCAGGGAG
The DNA here is from genome assembly GCA_052146555.1 of Isosphaeraceae bacterium. GTDB lineage: Bacteria > Planctomycetota > Planctomycetia > Isosphaerales > Isosphaeraceae > Aquisphaera. Next base: position 29,944 of record JBKQMU010000003.1, on the reverse strand, counting down.
GCTCATGCCCCGGGTTAAGTTCGCCCGGCCCACGAAGCCAGGAACCAACGACGGGCCTCTCTATTCCAACACTTTGAGAAGGGAGTAATTTCGATGCACATGAAGCAGAGCTTGCTTGCCCTCACAGTGGTCCTTGCGCTTGGTCTGGCTGCTCCTCGAGCCCAGGCACAGGTCGTGACGGGTGGCGGGTACGTCGGTTTTGGTGCTCCGGGAGTCGGAGGTGTCGTGAGCTTCGGTACCCCGGTCGTTGCAGCAGCACCCGTGGTCGCCGCCCCGGTCATTCCCTACGCTGCTGGCTATCCGGTGGTTGTTTCCCGGCCCGTTTACGCCAGGCCCTTCTATGGCCCCGGCTGGGGCTACGGTCCCCGCTTCTATGGCCCGCGTCCCTATCATTACGGCTATGGCCGCCGCGTCTGGTGATTCCGCGGCTTAGCTCTTTTTCCCCGCGACGAGACACCCGCCTCGTTTCTTAAAACTCCTTGCAAGGCTGTTGTGGGACAGGACTTCGTTCTCGTCCCACGGCACCCTCGTGATGGCCAAGTCGGTCATCATGACGTGACGAGCTTTGTGTCTAGATTGCGCCAGATGTACCAGCAGGCGATTGTGCGGAACGGCTTCCAGCTCAGTGCGAGGCGATGGCAATCTCCAGGCTTGGGCAGCTCGGCTAGGTCATGAAGGTCGCGCAGAGCCGCTCGAATGCCCAGGTCATGAACAGGCAGGACGTCTGGGCGGTTCAGAGAAAAGATGAGGAACATCTCGGCCGTCCAGACGCCGATGCCCTTGATCGAGGTCAAGGAGGCGATAATCGCCGCATCGTCCCAAGTCTCGTCGAAGGCGGTCAAGGGCACTCTTCCGCTGGCGACCGCCTCGGCCAGGTTCAATACGTAGCACGCCTTCCTTGATGAGAGGCCCACGCCGCGCAGTGCGTCTTCGCCCAGCTCGAGCAGTCGCTCGGGCTGGTGCGGATGACCGGAGAGGGCGTGCAGACGCGCGTTGATCGTCGTGGCAGCCCGGGCCGAAATCTGCTGAGCCACGATCGAGCTCACCAGCATGCCGAAGCGGTCTTCGGACGGCTCCAGGAGGCACGGACCGATGCGTTCAATCAGCGCACGCAGGCGGTGATCGACGCGCCGGAGGTGCCGCACGGCCGCAGTCCATCGGTCTGAGCCGGAATGCGGCGTTACGATTTTAGACCGCGACCGCCCTTGTGAGGGAGGAGAAGGCTTGCTTGGATTTTTCGCCATGGCAAGATCGGCTCCGCCGGTCTGTGGGGTGATCTTCGCTCTCGAGGCGATCGCCTGAGGCAAGAGGCGTCACGTTCGTTAATACGGTGTTACGAGTGCGAACTGGGGATTCGTCTCAAGGTATCGCCGCACTCGCTCGGTGCGGCCCAGTGCAACGGGCAGGAACGCCATGGCCTGGTCGATGCGTTCATCGGGCTCTGCACAACTGAAGCGGAGGAAACCTCGGCCGGCCGCTCCGAAGCACTCGCCCCCCAGGCACGCGACGCCGAAATCGTCGTCAGCGCCTCCCAGCAGGTAGAGAGCCAGGCCGTGCGAGGTGATGCCCAGCCGGTTGCACGCGATCCGGGCGTCGGGAAAGACGTAGAAGGTTCCGGCCGGACGAGCCACCTGCAGTCCCTCCACGCGCTCGAGCCCCACGGCAAGCCGCTCAACCTTGCGACGGAACCGGCTCATATAATCGTCACGCGTGGCAAGGTCGCTCTCTAGGGCAGCCTGGGCGGCCCACTGCGCCAGGGGCGGAGAACACGAGGCCGAGGTGTTGATCAGCTTGCCGATCACTTCGACCACGTCCGGATGTGCGACCGCGAAGCCGATGCGCCAGCCGCTCATACTGTACGATTTGCTGAAGGTATAGGCCGCAACAGTATGAACGATCATTTCCGGCTCGGCCATGATCGACGCGTGTCGGCCCTCCCAGACCATGTGGCAGTAAGGTTCATCCGAGAAGACCATCACCTCAGAGCCTCGGACCAGATCGGCGATCGCGGCCAAGTCTTCCTTCGCGGCGACCCCGCCGGTCGGGTTGTGGGGTGAATTGAGAAAGATGGCGCGCGGCCGCGGGTCCGTTGCCAGGAAGCGATCGACGTCGACGGCCTGCGGCCGGAAGGCATGCTCCACCTTCAAGGGCGCCAGCACGGCCCGCGCCTGCCTGCGATCCAGGTTGGGAACGTAAGTCGGGAAATGCGGGCTGAAGATGAGGACGCCATCACCGGGATCGAGAAAAGCCTCGGCGAAATACTGCTCGAACGGCTTGGCGCCGGAGGCCACCACGATGTTCTCGGGACCGGCCGGATAGCCAAACTCGGAGGCGACGAACGCCGCGGCGGCTGCGCGGAACCGGGGCAAGCCCAGGCTCGGACAGTAACCCGTCTGGTTCTCCTCGATGGCCAGGATGCCCGCCCTCTTGGCGTGCGGCGTACTGGGAAAGGGGCTATCGCCAATCTCCAGCTCGACGACATCTTTGCCCTGCGCTTTCAGCTTTTGCGCCAGGGCCAGCACGGTGAACGCGGTCTCGGCGGTCAGGTTTTGCCCCAGGGTGCTGAAACGTGGCATCGGGCCTGTACGTCCCTTCGTTCCTTGGCGACGCGATCTTAGCGAGACGCGATCACCTGCGCCAGCGGCCGTACGATACGTGGAATGACCGACCTCCGCAGGACCTCCTCGCCAACCTCACGCTGACGGCGAAACGACTCGATGAACGACTGGTCCGGCCCACTGCCCCAATATTGCCGGACCGTGAAGTAGATGCTGATTTGGTCGTCGGCGTACTCGCTGGTTCGGACCTGGTAGGTATTCGTCCGGGTCTCAATAGCCAGCCGGCACTGGAGCTGGCACGATTCGTCGAGAGCCAAGGTCAGCGACGGCTCGAAATTGATCACTCGCGTCCGGGGCAATTCGAGTAGGCCCTCCAGCGCCGTGCCCACGCCCAGGGCCTCGCTGACCACCTCGTCGTGGTTGCCCTCGAACGTGAAATCAAAGCCGTACATGACGTCAAGGGCCTCACAGTCGAGCAGGCTGATCGTGAGGAGGGGAGGGGCCATGTCCAGTACCAGCTCGTGCTGACGATAGGCCTCCTCGAGCGATCCGGGGTTGGTGTGACCGGTGCACAGCCGGTGCGATTCGATCGCCACCCAGCGATACGAATCGGTGTCCTTGTCTCCTTCGAGAACCAGATCTCCGTTCTCCCGAGTGTAAAAGTTTCGGAGGTCCGGAAAGCCTTTCTTGAGCTGCTCAAAAAAGTGCAAAACGGTATCGCGATTGGTGGGCAACTGCATTTCGGTATTGAGGTGGACGTTCACGTAGAAGTCGTCAGCGTCGTGGTTGTAGTGATTCATCCGTGTGACCCCGAGTACTTCTCTCCGGCGGCGCGCCAGGCGACTTTGAGGTCTTCACCACCCGCCCGGCCGCGCTGAAGATCGGTACGAACCGAAGAAGCTGGCTCGCAAAAGATTCATCCTACCAAAACCTGACCTGGGGACGAAATGAATCGACTCGGCGATCTTCGGATCGACACGCAATTGTCTACAAGGCAACAACTTGCAACATCGCCTGAGCTGATTCTTGGAGCTCGCCTGGAGCGTTTTCCGAGGGGGATCGGTTGGTAGATTCAGGCCAGCTCAGGTGGTTTGTGCAAGCCAATTAGACCCGGGCCAGCCCGCCTTCCGGATGGCGCAAGCGAACAGGAGAAAGGGTTTCGGGTTCGGCAGTTGGATCGACAAAGGCGCGGATTCCGCCTTGCGTCCGGTTGAGCGGAATCTTGACCCGAACGGGATGCGTGGCGCCATCGGGTCCGGCCGGCAGCCGGGCGATGACTTCGCCATCGTCAGCCGACAGGGGAAGGGTGCGGTCGTTGGCCACCACCACCATGGGGGGAACGGTTTCTCCAGGCGGGTCGGTGCGGAGGGTCATGGTCCAGGGCCGGCCCGGGATCCACGGCGGCTTGAGCGTGTACGAGACGGTGACCTCGGGATGCGGCCCGGGCACGGCCGTCGTGGCGGTCGGCTCGAGCCCCGGAGAGACCACGCTGGCACCTTCGAGATCGGCCAGGCTGTAGGCCGTGACGTACCAGTGGGCCGCGGAAAGTGATTCCCGGCAGTGGCCATTGGCCGGCCCGGCAACCTGTTGAAGCGCGAAGTCACTCGATTCGTCCAGTTCAGTGCGGGGAAGGTTCATCGTCCACGAGCCCTGGCGCTCGTACTCCGCGCGGGGCACCGTGATCACCGAGGCCGCCGGGTCGGATGGACCATGAGGCGGTTCACCCTGGCGGGCGACCAGACGTGTGGCGCTCGCTTCCCTTGCCCAGTTCCAGCGCAGCAGAACCCGGCTGCCTTGCGCCAGAGCGCCGGCCGGCGGTGCGGACCGCGTGGCGCGGAGCTCGGAGGGATCGGACAGCCAGCCCAGCGCGGCGGTATGACCAACCGTCAGCGCACTTCCCACCGCGACCAAGAGAGTGTAATAGCAAGAGCTTCCCGGCGGAGGGTCGAGGTCCACAGCTCGGTCCGGATCCGTCCGATCGATCCACTTACCAGCAAGCTGCTCGGCCTGGGCCAGGTCGATCCGATCCCCGGGTTGATGGGGCAGCGGCGCCGTCGTGCGGAGAATCCGGACCGAGCCCCGCGGCGGTTCGATCCAGTCGATCTTGACCTGCCCGCCTGGAGTGAGCAAGAGCCTGGGAGCGGCTGGGGCCAGCACCGGCGGCCGAGGAATCGCCGCGACCACGACGCCCGGCGAAGGATAGCGCCGGCCGGCCGCGGTTTTGTAAATCGCGTGGATGCGATAGTGGTACACCTGGCCCTGCTCGACGTCGCGGTCCAGCGCCTGGTCCAGCGCGGCGTCAACACTCTCTCCGTCACGCGGGCCAGAGGGAGGTGAATCGAAACGGCGCAATAGGCGGATTTCATGGACGCCGTGAGGCGGAATCCACGACAACTCGATCTCGCGATGGCGCGCCTCCACGCGTACTTCCCGGACGTCGGGCAAGTAAATCACCGGGCCGGCCGCAACCGCGGCCAGCGACTCGACGTCGCCACGCTTAGCCAGCACCGCATAGCTGACGGTGTCTCCAGGCCTGACGTGACGGTCCTCGAACTCGCACGTCGAGACCTCGGCGATGCGAGTTCCGTCCCCAGGATGCTCAGGCAGGCCGCCGCGTCTGCGGACGATCGCGTAGGTCAAAGGGCCCAGGCCATCCGCTACGGGAGCGGTCCAGGACAGGCGAATTCCATCGCCCTGCGCTAAGAGCTCCAGTTCGGTCGGCGGATCCGGCGGGCAGCGGTTCAGCCCGGCCAGAGCATCAGGCAAGTCGACGGCGATCTCCAGGCTCTGACGATAAAGGACGCGAGCCGCTGGCGGATCGACCCGCTCCAGTCGCCGGGCGCGGGTGGCCAGCTCTTCGGCCTGGCACAGGCCGGCAGTCACCTCCTTCCAGGCCTCGCGAACCTCGGGTAAGGTCGGGTCGACGAGCTTCCGCCAGGCCTCCACGGCGCGCTTGGCCTCCACCAGTTTCTTTGCGGAATTCGCGAGTTCCCAGGCCGCTCGCGCATATTCGACCTCGACCTCGTGCTGGCGGATCTTGGCCACGCCGTTTCGCGCCCCGACATGCTGGGGCGCAATCTTCTGAACTTGCTCTAAGTGTTCCCGTGCGGTTTTGAGGTCGTGCAGCCGGAACGCGTGCTGGGCCGCGACAAAATGTCGCACCAGCGGCTCGCGTACCGCAAGGGCTAGCCCGCAGTCGCATTTCGGTTCGTCGATCCAGTGTCCGCGGTGGCAGACCGGGCAATCCCACTTCAAGGAAGCACCACAGTGACGGCACCGCGCTGAACCCCTCGATCGCCGGCCCACTGGGCTCAGCTCGGTCACACCCGAGCAGTTGCGGCATCGGAGCTGCTGGTAGGCGCCGTTAGTCGGGGAGAGGGCTGCGGGAGCGGTGCCCGGACTGCCCCGCGGCACGATCGCACCTGAGTCCATCGCCACACCTTTCTTCCGGCAAGCCCGCGCGACGAGCCGCTCGGCCCGTTCCGAGCCGATGCCCAGCGCCGCGGCCTCTTCGATGAGCGCTCCCCGTGTGCCGGGGTCGAGCCGACTTGTTCTCTGGAGCGCAAAGTCCGCCGCGGAGCCGAACTTCTCCTCGGCTTCCAGCACCAGCGTGCGATCGTAACGCGCCCTGGCCTTGGTCGTTCCCAGGTGCGATTGAGCATGCGCGATCACCTCGAGCCAGGCTGTCTTCTCGGCGGTGACCTGGGCTTTCCGCATCCATCGCTGGCGCTCTTCGTCGGCTCGCACTGCGAGGATCGTCCCGGGAGCGTCGCGCGAGAGCCCCAGCGCGTCGTAGAGGTCGCGCCGGCCCAGGTGCTCAAGCGCGGCACGAATCTGCCGCCCAGTCGATGAGTCCAGCACGTCGGCCGGCGGATCGTCGTCGGTCGGGCTAATGGTCTCGACCTGCACAACCGCCGTGAAGACCGGGATGAGCCGCGTGAGCCGCTCGAGAACATCGTCTCCTAGCCCGAGCTTCGCGGCCTCGTCGCTTAGGAGCGACTGGTCGGCAGCCGTCAAGCCTCCCTTGGCGGCCCGCAGCCGGACCCGTCGCTGAAGTTCATCGAGCCTGGCTTCCCGCTCGGCAGCCTGGGCCGCGGCCAGCTCGGCATCATAGGCCGCCCGCGACTCCTGAGAGCCCAAGAGAGCCCGCCGCAGCGCGGGAACCTCGTCCAGGTAAAGCTGGTTGGTGTGCCGGGTCTTGGGATTCCGCGTGCCCATCGACCACACCGGCTGCTGCTTCTGAAGCGCGGCTTCGATCTCGACCGCGCTCGATCCCGGTTCAACCCCCAGCCTTGAGTAGTAATCCGGCACCATGCTTACCTGCGCCGTGTTCATTCCGGTCGAGCGTTCGGGCACCTCAGTCCTCGTCCCGTGTTGCGTCCTGCTGTACTCCATACGTGTCGAGCAGTGTCGTAGTGACGTCCAGTTGTTCCGGAGTATCTAACCCCGTCCGCCCGGTCGAGCCGCGGAGTTTCTAAAAAAAGACGGAATCTTGAAGCGCCGAGCGGCCATTCCGGACAGTCCATTTGTGTAGCTCCAGGCAATCAGCCACACCTTGACTATAGTTGGGTCTGATGCACGAACCGATATCGGATGGACCGCGAAGCGGACCCCAGGTTCTCAAAGGGCAGGTTGGGACCATCAGGACCCGGCCGACGCGGGACCGTGAACGACGACGCGGCCTTCCTGGTCGAAAGCCAGCCCTCTGAACCATCTCGACGACCTCCTGGTCTTCCAGCGTGATCTCCGGCGGTAGGGCAACGGAGAGCACGCCATCAACCTGGCCGTTCCTGCTTCGAATCGGCACGGCCACGGAGCGGCTGGCGCTGAAGGCCCTCAGCCAGCGGCCAGAGCCTGAGTCTTCCGGCAGGTCACTTGCGCGTGAGACGACCGGGCGGCCCTCCCTCGCAGCCGCCACGATGCCCAGGTTTTTCTGGCTAAGTTCGACCTCAAGGGTTGTAGCCGCGAACTCGAGCCCGACTTGCGGATCCAGGCGTGCGCCGGGCTCGAAGGCGACCTGAACCATCCGCTGTGCCAGAGCGTCAAGCTGCCAGTATCCCGCAGCGCGTGCGCTGAGACTTTCGCAAAGCGCGGCGACCTGCGCGCGAATGACGGGCCCGCGATCGTTCCCTGACGCGTCCATGGTGTTGGCTCCTAGCACGGGCGACTTTGTTTCACGCCTCCATCGTCGCACAGCCATGTTTTCCGATCCAGACCTGGCGATGCTCTCCCCAGCGCAGCCGGGGATTGTCCGGCCGCGCAGATCGGGCTACGTTATTACAGCAGGTCGTGCGAACGAGGGCCCAAGCTTGCCCTCAAAAACCCGGAACGTCGGGTCATCCAGCCAGGGAGATCGTGCCATGACAGCGAACGTTAAGATCACGCTGAGTGAGCGAAACGGGCGGCAATGTGCGTCCACGCGTTCATCGTGGGAAGCGGCGATCGGCTATTCGCGCGCTATCCGCGCTGGGGACCTCATCGCCGTCACCGGCACTGTCGGCATCGAAGCGGATGGCCACTACGCCGCGACGATGAAGGGACAAGCCCGGCGGGCGCTCGGGATTGTCATCACGGCGATCGAGGCCCTCGGCGGCAATGCCTCAGACGTCGTTCGCACGCGGATCTTCGTAACGGATATCGCGAAATGGAGGGAAGTCGGCGAAGTTCACGGCGAGTACTTCGGCCAGATCCGCCCCGCGCTGACCTTGGTCGAAGTTGCCCGACTCATCGATGACGACGCCATGATCGAGATCGAGGCCGACGCGATCGTCGACTCCGATCACCGAGAACACATCTGAGATTGCCCAGCGCGAAACTCAGTGGTCAAGGCGCACTGCAGGAACCGGCGGACCGGCCCTGTGCAGAGTTGTCGGCACTGGCTCTCGGGCCAGATAGAACACGTAGGCGGCGACGGCTCGGATTTGCGAAGGCGTAAGTTCCGGGCCCCAGCCGGCCATGCGTGTTCCCGCGACGCCCTGGGTGATGAGCCGCACCACGTCCTCTGGCTGGCTGCCGTGCTTCCACTTGCCATCGCGGAGATTCGCGGGCGGCGGCCCAAAAAGGCTGCTGGCGACTGGGCCGTCACCGCGCCCCTCTACGCCGTGACAGGGGGCGCATCGACCCAAAAAGACCGTCCGCCCTTCCATAAGGAGTGGGTCTCTGGCCACCTCCGGCGAAGGGGGCGGGACCGGATTGCGCAACATCCAGTACGCGACTCCGCCCGCAACCACTAGACCGAGCAATCCGAGGAAGACCCAGCGCGCGGCGTTCTTGGGATTCCGGACGGAGACGTTGTCTTCAGGTGTAGGTTCGACATCGCGCAAGGTGCGTCATTATTCCTTCAAGGTCCGAGAAACCACAGAAGAGCACTCATAATCTATCGCCACCCGCAGGCCACCAGCAAGTCGATCCTAGAGCGCTGATCCAGTTCGAAAAGTCGCGGACATTGGCAATCTGACGGTCAATAGGGAGGCGATGGCCCGTGGACCCCTCGGGCCGCCGCACGATCTCTCAGAGGCGGCTGAGCCAATCGTCGGCCGTGACGACATCGCTGAGCAACATCTGCTGGGCACACAGGATCGAACGATGCAATTCCTCGGCTGTCACCTGGCCAGCGGTGTTCGACAGCGGCAAAGTGCCGGTCGCGTCACGCAGAAACTCGACTGCGAACCCGCGGTGCACGGCTTGCCGGGCAGTCGTGTCGCAACACATGTGCGTCATGTATCCGACGATCGCCACGGTCTTGATGCCCCGCTCCCGCAGCCAGTCTTCCAGCGGAGTGCCCGTGAAACTACCCGGGAGCGTTTTTTCGACGTGCAAGTCGCAAGGTCTCTTTGCCACTTCCGGGTGCAACTGCCAGCCGTCACTGCCGCGCTGGAAAAATGGTTTGTCGGGCTGCGAAAAATGGTGCTGAATGATAACTGTCGGAACTTTGCCGGCGGACGCGTCCATGACCCGCAAGATCGTCTCCAGGTGGCCGGCCGGGTGGGTGATCGGCAAGGCCCCAGTGAAGTATTCATTCTGAACGTCAATTACCAGCAAGGCCCGGTCCATGAATTCCCTCTCTCTCTCGCCTCCCAAACCCCTTCACGAAGCCGCGCTGTTACCATAACAGAGGAGCGAAGCAGTGTACCAGACCGCACAGCGCCACCATGGAACGATCCGAATCGTCGCCCAAGCTGCGCGGACAATTTGTGGAGAGCGCGGCGGCATCACCTGTTGGCCGAGGAGATTCGTGCGGTTCTAGCCCCCGGGGTCACCGAGTAGGAAACTCAGGTTGTCCTCCAGCGGCTGGTCAGCTTAGCCGCATGAGAAAGTACACTGTTGCGGAGGGCACAGTTGCTTTAAACAGGTGTGGCAAATATCGTGGGCCCCGCCATCCATGGGTTCCCCCTGGTGCCTCCGGCAAGGGGACAGATCACACAACCCATGCAAGCTTTCAATATAAATTTACTTGCATACTATTGCGGACGAATAGGGACAAGGTTCTTTTTCGCAAAGAGGGAATTTTTTTTCGAGCCACTTGACTTTACATTTCCCGACCCTGTATAGTCCCTGCCAGTACCTATGTAATCAGACCGACCCAGACTCAGAAGCCTCATCTCGCGTGCCAGGGGTTCAAGCCAGGTGATGAGCGTCGGGCGGTCGCTTTGAAAAAACGCGGGTCGCGTGCGGATTGGTGCGGACGCAGCGAAGAGTGACTGGCTCATTGATGCGCTGGTTGATTCTCCTCGCTTGAGATCCGGCGCTCATTCATATGGAGCGCCTCGCTTCTGACACGAATTTGAAGCCGCGTTAATGCACCCATGTGACGTCGGTCCATCTATCTTCAGCTTTTGCATGCGCTGTCATCGGTCGCCCTTCTCGTAAGAGGCATTTTCAGTCTGCACTGGGTCGGGTGAGGGCTTGGCGGAGTCGCAGCCTCATTGCCTGTTCGGCAATGATTGCAGATATCTAGAATCATGACAATCGATAGGACTTGGCTCGCCTGAGGGCCGGACTCCGAGAGGTTGTCTCGATTTCTCTTTCCCATATCAGGTGTTCGAAGGCGGCAACCGGGAATCCATCAATCTACCCATCATGCTGGGTATGCGCCCGGTTTCTGCGCGATAAGAGCGATAGGAAGCAAGAAAGTCTGTTTTCAGTGTCTCGAGAGCGGCGTACCCCTCAGTTCCAGCAACGTGGAGGATGATCCCGATGGCGAAGATGATGAAGGCGGCTGTGGTGCACAAGTTTGGTGAACCCCTCGTGATCGAGGACGTTCCCGTACCGACGCCGGGACCGGGGCAAGTCCTGGTGAAGGTCGTGGCGAGCGGTGTCTGCCACACTGACTTGCATGCTGCGGATGGTGACTGGCCAGTCAAGCCGAAGCTGCCCCTGATTCCCGGCCACGAGGGCGTTGGCCCAGTCGCGGCAGTCGGCGCCGGTGTCACCGACATCAAGGAAGGCGATCTGGTTGGTGTGCCCTGGCTGTGGGATGCCTGCGGCTCTTGTGAATACTGCAGGACGGGCTGGGAGACCTTGTGTCTCAAGCAACACAATGGCGGCTATGGCGTCGACGGAGGCTATGCCGAATATGTCCTTGGGGCAGCGCCCTATGTCGGCAGGCTCCCGGACAAGACCGATCTCGTCCAGATGGCTCCGATCCTCTGCGCCGGTGTGACAACCTACAAAGGTCTCAAGCAGACCGACGCGAGGCCTGGCGAGTGGGTCGTCATCTCCGGTATCGGCGGCCTCGGCCATATCGCCCTGCAGTACGCCAAGGCGATGGGCTTCCACGTCGGTGCGGTCGACGTGGCCGACGAGAAGCTCGCCCTGGCTAAATCGCTCGGTGCAGATTTCACGGCCAATGCGGCGACCGAGGATGCCGTGGCCAAGGTCATCAAGGAGACTGAGGGTGGTGCGCACGGCGTGCTGGTGACGGCAGTGTCCCGAGGTGCCTTCAGCCAGGCGCTCAACATGGCTCGGCGCGGCGGAACTGTCAGCCTAAACGGCTTGCCGCCCGGTGACTTCCCGGTCCCGATTTTCAACGTCATCCTGAATGGGATCACGATTCGCGGGTCGATCGTCGGTACTCGTCAGGACCTTGCGGAGTGCATCGGCTTTGCGGCCGAAGGCAAGGTCAAGGCGCACGTCCACACGGCACCACTGGAAGACATCAACAAAATCTTCGCCCGCATGAAGGAAGGCAAGATCGACGGACGCATGGTACTCACGCTCTGAGACGCATGCGGTTAGAATGAAGGGCAGCTCCTATCGTACGGGTCTGGTGAGCGTGAAGGACGAGAATCACAAAACTGGTCACCACCGCGCCAGATCGCACTCGAGATCACCGATGAAGGGATGTGTCGATGTCTCCATGGAGTTCGAGCATCATCATGTGTTGCTTGGTGTCACGTCCCTTCTTGTAATTGTGACTACCGAGACCTGGGTCGATCGCTGAAGGCGGAGGCCTGCGCTGCGAGGGATGCCGAAGCAACGCGCAAGCGTTCTGTTGTTAGGCAGTTTTCCTTGGGTCTCGGCGATTTTGGGCACCACCCACGAGTCTTGTGGGTGACGCCCCAAGAGCAATCATCTCGAAAGATTCCTTCAAGGGTCTTTCGTACCTCTCCTTCGTTTCCGTCAAGATTTCTGACACCCAGGATTTAGGAAGGGCCACCATGGCAACTGCGACTGCTCCTCAGCCACGAACCCTGAAACCCGAAATGGCCACCAACAAGCTTCAGACGAAGCTCGTGATCGATGGCAAGTTGGTCAATAGCGTCAGCGGCAAGACGTTCAAGAGCATCAACCCGGCGACCGAGGATGTCATCACCGAGATCGCCTTGGGTGATACTGCGGACGTTGACCTGGCGGTCAAGGCCGCGCGAAGGGCGTTCGATGATCGCCGGGGCCCCTGGCGCAAGATGGACGCTCGCGATCGCGGCAAGCTGATGTACAAGCTTGCTGACCTGATCGAGGCGAACGTCGACGAGCTGGCCGCACTCGAGACCCTCGACAACGGCAAGCCGATCGCCGAGAGCCGCAACGTCGACCTGCCACTGGTGATCGACTGTTTCCGTTACTACGCCGGCTGGGCCGACAAGATTCATGGACAAACCATCCCCATCCGCGGCAACTTCTTCTGCTACACCAAGCAGGAGCCGGTGGGCGTTGCCGGCCAGATCATCCCCTGGAACTTCCCGCTGCTCATGGCCGCCTGGAAGTGGGGCCCTGCGCTGGCGTGTGGGTGCACGAGTGTGCTCAAGCCCGCTTCGGTAACCGCGCTGACCGCACTGCGCCTGGGCGAACTGGCGCTCGAGGCCGGCTATCCGGCCGGGGTCGCCAATGTCGTCGCTGGCCGCGGTGCAGTCGCGGGAGACCACCTTGCCAAGCACCCCGACGTGGACAAGATCGCGTTCACCGGCTCGACCGAGGTCGGCTATGGCCTCATGAGGATTTGCGCCGACACGCTCAAGCGGCTCACCTTCGAGCTGGGCGGCAAGAGCCCGAACATCATCTTCGACGACGCCGACCTTGATGTCGCCGCGACAGGGTCCATGCTCGCATTGTTCTTCAACCAAGGGCAATGCTGCTGTGCCGGCAGCCGGGTGTATGTGCAGGACAAGGCCCACGACGAGTTCGTCGACAGGCTCCGCTCGAAAGTCGAGGCGAGGAAGGTTGGCGATCCGTTCGATCCCACCACCGACCAGGGACCACAGGTCGACCAGACCCAGTACAACACCATCATGTCGTACATCGACAAAGGCAAGAAGGAGGGAGCCGACTGCGTCTCAGGCGGAGAGCGGCTTGGCAACAGGGGCTATTACATCAAGCCGACCATCTTCGACAACGTCAGCGACAACATGACCATCGCCCGTGAGGAGATCTTCGGGCCGGTCTTGTCGGTCTTGAAGTTCAGTGACCTTGATGAGGTCATCGATCGGGCCCACGATTCGAAGTACGGCCTTGCGGCCGCTGTGTGGACCAAGGATGTCATGAAGGCCCACTACATCGCCACCCACGTCCGGGCGGGGACCGTCTGGGTCAACTGCTACGACGTCTTCGACGCCGCCGCTCCTTTTGGTGGGTTCAGGCACAGTGGCTTCGGCCGCGAACTGGGTGAGAAATCACTCGACAGCTACACCGAGCTCAAGACCGTGACGATCGCGCTTTCTTAGCAATAGTAGGTTGACGTCTCGTCAACGCAGCCGGGGGGACACATTGTCCCCCCGGCGTTTTTTTTTTCGTGCTCTCCGCTGTGACGACGTCGTCGACAATTCGTCACTCATCGAGTCTCTGCTTCAGCACTCCATGCGGCGGTGCGCCCAGGCAGGCCGACGAAGAGGAGCGGCAAAAGTTCACGACTGACATGCACACCGCTCGCCCCCGATGCTCAGTAGGCATGAACGACGGCCCAAATCGCCTGGTAAGTGAACGCCTGCGGGCCGGTCATGGGTATCTGGACGCCAAAGTAGGGGAACCAGAGCTTCTTCCCGATTTGGGTTGTAAAGCCAGGGAGCAGTGAGAAAAAATTCTCATGGCGAGGGGTGCCGGTTATCACGGCGCTGTCTTCAGCGACTAGGAATGCCGTGGCATTGTGGAAAAAGTTTTCTTCCTTGCCCGGGAAGTAGTAACCGATGCCCAGGAGGTTATAGTACGTGGTATAACCGCCATTCTTGGCGACGGGGATATTGGCGCCTGTCGAGAATCGCAGAGACCACTTGCCGATGGGGTTGCACCACATCGAGTAGAGCGGAAAGAGTCTGGTCGCACCCTGGCCGTTCTCCAAGCGGCCTGTGGGCGTCTGGATACCCATCTCGAGGATCTGGCCCAAATTCTTGCTTTCCTGGAGCATGAGCCTCGGGTGGATGGTGGTGTCGCCCCAGTTGGTGTGGTACGTACCACTCTTGCCGCCCTTGTTCGAGACGACGAACAAGGTATCGAATTGGATCTCGAAGCGCCGGTTAAACGGGACGAAGATCGTGAAATCTTGGAGGTACTGGTTGTTGTTGGTATTGCCGAGACGGTTGGCGTAGAACCCTTCAAAGAACCAGGCACGGAAGAAGGAGCCGCCGAAGGCGTCGATCCAGCCGATACGATTGGCGCCGACACCGTCCGCCGTCGGACACCAGCCGCCATCGCCCAGCGGCGGAAGCACGAAGGGGTCGTGCCATCCCTCGCTGAAGAACGTCAGGAGCGGGAGGGGAGTCCATTTTTTCTGAGCTTCCGGGGAATAGATGTCCTCAAAGATCGATGCCCAGACCACATCCAGAACCGAGCGGTCGGTCGCGTATGCGGGTGCATACGTCGGTTGGGGCGCAGGGGGCGACTCAGGAGCCACTCCGGGATCGACTGGGACTCCAGCAGGGGGCAACCCCGGAGCTACTCCGGGATCGACTGTGACTCCATTGGCCGGCGCGCCTGGCAGTCCCGCGCTCGGGAGCATCGGCATGGGCTGACCCGGCACGACTCCGGCCGGAAAACCGCCCGGGATGGGCGCACCCGACTGCGCCCTGGCACCTGAAACCAATGACAGGGCGACAAGCCCAGCGGCTGCCGTCGCCAAGCCACATCGCCTGAAAACGCTAGCAAGCGACATAAGAGTTTCTCCTACAGCAAAAGGCCTGCTGGACACCTCACCCATCCATGAATGACCAGCACATGGATTAATCGCAGGTCGCCAGCCGTTGCCACCTTTTCTCTTGACTCTTGTCCTCTCGTGAATCGGAGAATTCAGAGGAACGGCTTAAGCGAAACCCGCACCGGCCAGTAGAGCGTGCCGGCAAAACAGGACATGAACGAGATCTGTCTTGGAGAAACAGCCTCACAGTTTATCAGGGCAATCTTCCCGGCTGAGATTGTCCTGACCTTGGCCCAGCAGCGGAATCGAGCCTTCCCCAAGAGGCAGTTCGTTTTTGGTCCAACTGGGAATTCTGGGAAGACGTCTCGGATATTGACGATTAAATAGCCGTCATCGCGGAACCCGTAGCTCATCCCTTTGATCATCTTGATCTTGCTGTTGATCTCTCCAGCAGACTGGTGTGTAACGGCCAACGGCAATGAGCCAAAACGCCGTCGAGTCGCTCCTTCCGATCGGGGCCACCTGCTGCGCCTACACCCGCAGGGTGATCAACGACTTTCTCTACCTCTCGGATCCTCGCGCGGGTAAGCCCGTGCTAAGCAATTACTTTGCCTCGTTCGGGACGACCACGTCGCAGTCTGCAAGACTGCCTGGCAAGTCGGTCAGCGAAGAGATCGTAGCGACCGGCGCGCCGGGGAGTCGCTCGGATTCGGCCTGCGAGCGGTTCACCCAGACGACGCGGAGACCAAAGCTGGCCGCGCCGGCCACATCCCAGGCGTTGGCACTTACAAAGACGATCTGCTCCAGACTCGTCCCGGTCTCCGAGACGGCCAGCGCGTAGACGCGCGGATCAGGCTTGTAGCAACCGACGGACTCCACCGAGAGCACGTGACGAAAGTAGAACTCCAGCCCACTGGCTCGCAGCGCACCATTGAGCATGGCCGGTGTCCCGTTGGAGAGGATGCCGCGGGCGATGCCTGCCTGATCGAGAGCGGCGAGCGTCGCCGGAACCTCGGGATAAGGCGCCACACTCAGGTAGCCGGCAAGAAGCTCGCCGGGAAGCTCGGAGTCGGAGATCCCCAGACTCTCGAGGGCATAGTGAAGCGCGTCGGCTGTCACTTGATCGAAGGGGGCGTGGCGCTGCATCAAGGTTCGCAGCCAGGTGTACTCCAGTTGCTTTTGCCGCCACAGCGCGAGCAGTGTCGGCGCCCGCTCGCCCAGCCGTGCGGCGCTCCGCTGGGCGACACTACTCAGTTCAAAGAGCGTGCCATAGGCATCGAACAGGCAAAGCCGGCATCTTGATGCGACCACGAAGTTTTCTCCTCAAGGAGTTTCTGGGTTTCGACCATCGCTTCCGGCTCATTTTCGTGAGATCGGCAGGATGACGCGAAAGCACGTGCCCTGGCCGGCAGCGGTCTCGACGTCCATCCGGCCGCCGTGGTCCTGGACGATCCCGTGGGTGATAGAGAGGCCCAGCCCGGTGCCATCGCCGATCGATTTGGTGGTGAAGAACGGGTCGAAGATCTGGGGCAAAACGTCGGCCGGAATGCCACAGCCGTTATCCTTGACCTCGAGAATCACTTCCTTGCCGTTGCATCGCGTTTCGACGACGATCCGGCCATCATCGCGATGAGTCGATTCGATGGCCTGCATGGCGTTGACCAAGAGGTTGAGAAACACCTGATTGATCTGCACCGGCGATGCCGAGACCGGGGGGAGTTCGCCCTTCCGCTCTTCGACGGTGATCCGCCGCCGCTCGAGGCGGCCGCGAATCATCTCCAGTGCCGCGGCGAGCGCTTCATGAATGTCCATCTGATCGACGGCGGCGCGATCGAGCCGGGCGAAGCCGCGGAGATTGTGCACGATCTCGGCCACGCGCTTGACGCCCTGCCTGGTGCTGGCCAGAATCTTGTCCAGGTTTGCCTTGATATAAGCGAAATCACATTCATTATCGAGTCGATCGATCTCGGCGACGAGATCGCCGCGGTTGGCTGCGAGCAGCTCTCGAGCCTTCTCATAGGTTGCCACGAGAGCCAAGAGCGACCGCGTGTCGCGTTCCAGGACAGCCAGGTTGTTGGCGATGTAGGAAAGGGGATTGTTAATCTCATGCGCCACCCCGGCGCTGAGCAAGCCTAGCGAGGCGAGTTTCTCGGACTGGACGACCCGGGCGTGCATCTTGTGGCGTTCCATGAACTGACCGATCTGGCTTCCCAGGTTGGTCATCATCTCGAGCAAGTCCGGATCGACCTCACGGTAAGCGCGACTGTACAACTCGAGGACTCCGACGCAATCGCCGCGAGCCAGGATCGGGACTGCGAAACCGGACCGTAGACCGTCGGCGGCCGCGGCTCCCCAGCGCGGATCATACGAATCATCGCCAAGCTCCGCGGCCCAGGCTCCCTTGCGAGAGGCCCAGACCCTTCCGGGCAAGCCGATGCCGGACCCGACGGCTGTCTTCTGGGTCAATTCCGCAAACCCGGCTAGCGAAGCCTGGGGCGATTGCCAGAGTGTGACCGAGCGGGAGTCATGGGTCGCCTGATCGACTCTCCAGAAAGCGCTGAAGTCGCAGTCGAGGCGCTGGCCGACGATTGCCAGGATCTGGGGGATGGCCTCGCTCAGCGAGTCGGCCTCAGCGAGGACTCTCGTCGCGGCAAATTCTGCGGCCAGCCGCTGCTCGTAGTTCTTCCGCCGGGTGATATCGTGGAAGACGACGAGCCCGCCTTGCAGGCCGCCGGAGTCGTCGCGCAGCGGGCGGGCATTGACCAGCACCCACAATCCGTCCTGAAGGCCGGGCTGAGCGACGAAGAGCTCCACATGATCCAGTGATTCGCCGCGGATCGCCTGATAAAGGGGCAGGTCCTCAGCGCCGTAAAGGGTAGTCCGGTCGGGATGGTAGACCTTGTACAGCGGATTCCAGCGGTCGGGCTCGCCGAGCCGGGCGCTGGTGCCTAGAATCTGCTGCGCGGCCGGGTTGAACACCAGCAACCGGGATTCGCTGTCGGTGACGACCACTCCCTCGCCCATGCAGTCGAGGACCGATTGCAAGATTCTCGTCTGCTCCCGCAAGGTAGCTTCCGACTTGACGAGCTCGTCGGCCTTGCGCACCAGGCTCTGGTTAAGCCGACGAATCTCCTCGGTTCGCTCGGCAATCCGCTTCTCGAGGTCGGCGTGGAAGAGTGCAAGTTGCTCAGTCATCCGAGAGAATGCCAGTTCCAGTGTTCCGATTTCATCGCTCGAGTGGATCTCGATGCGATCCCCCGGGCGACCCTGGGCGATCGCCTCCGCCGCGGCAGCCAGCTTGCGGATCGACCGCGTGTTCTGCCGCGCGATCACGTACGAGGCCGCGAGGCCAACTGCCAGGATCAAGGCCCCCAGGGTCAAGAGCAGCCGTCGGAGATGATTGACCGGAGCGTAGGCTTCATCGACGTCCATGGCGGCGATCAAGCCCCAGTCCTCGTAGCCGACGGGCCGGTAGGCGGCCAGCACATGGCGCCCCAGCCGATCCGGGGTTCTCATGAAGCCCGACTCGCCTGAGACGGCACGGCCCAGAGCAGGCGTCCGGCTGATTGGAAAGGCTCGCTCTTCCGGGGTCAGCCGGGCAGGGAACAGGAACCGTATCGTCGCACCTTCGCGGATTCCGACTGCGACTTCGCCGCTTTCGCCCAGTCGCCGCGGGTCCGCCAGGCCGGTCATGATCGGACCGACGTCGATCACCAAGAGCAACGATCCGATGACGCCGTGATTCCTGGACCGGGCCTGCGTCTGGAAAAGCGCTCCGTAGGTATTGCCGGCCGGCCGGGGAAAGCCGATCATCACCGGGTCACGACTGCTCTGGCGTGTCGAATCCCGGTCTCCGGCGAACAGCTCAAGCAAGGCTTGGGGGCCGCTCGAAGCGATCTTCCGGCCGGTCGAGTCTTCGATCCAGAAGGCCAGCAGTCCGTCGGTATCGTCGCGAACGTCGTCAAGGCTCCGGGAACTTTCTCGAAGCCGCTCGGGAGTCATCGTCCCCGCGCCGAAGCGGTCCAGAACCTCGAGCAGGCGATACCGGGTCTTGAGGATCCGGACCCGCTCCTCGAGCTGGAGAAGTCCTGCCAGGAGAAGAGCTTGCCGATCGTCGGCCATCGCCGAGAGCCGGTTGTCGATCTGGTCGCGCAGCATCGCGCTTGTGTAGGAAAATCCGACCGAGATCAGCGTTCCGGCCGCCAGCGCGACAAGGCTTCCCACGAAGAGTGTCAGCTTCAGTACGATCGAGAGCCGGAAGTGAAGCGACGGCGGGGGACAGTACGACGAATTCGGGTCGGAAAGCTTGCCCATGAAAGAGCTCAGACCCTCGAGATGAAGCATGCGATAGAGCCGCCCCTCCGTCTGCACACAGCGGCCGGTCTCCGCCCACGGTCAGCGAGAAGCCAGGGTCGGAAACTCGATGAGGCGCAAGTCCCTGCAACCAAGGATAGAGCGTAAGCTCCTCGTTCCAAACGGTCAATCGACGGCTCCGCACAGAAGACCTCAAACCCGACGGCACCTGGTCCGCTGTCTGTAACAGGCCGGATGATCACGGGTTGATCGACGAGTTACGGAGGATGAAGTCGACCAGCGCCGAGTAGATCTGGCCATGAATCTTGACGACGACCGTCCCATTTTCGGTGGCGCCGGGGATCTTCTTGCTCGACGGGTAGTAATGAATCTCGACCACCCCCTGGGCAAAGGCTTCGTCATAGACGCCGGCGCTGGCGTTGACGTCCAGCGTGACGCTGGAGATGGAGTTGGGCCGGCCGCGGCTATCCACGTTGGTGCGGGGCGTGGCCAGGTCGAAGCCGAGCACGGTGTTGGAATTCAGGTTCCGGTCGAAGATCGTGGCCGCGCCGGTCGTCTCGAGCGTTGGGTCAGAAGCAACCGCCAGCCTCATCTGGATGTCGGCATGGAGCATGGAAGTGGCCGTTCCGGCCCCGCGGATGAAGATCTGCGATGCCTGGCTGCTGAATGTGCCGGGGCCGATGATGTAGGGCCCCCGGAAGACGGCGCTAAAGAGTTGCCGCTTCACTTCGGCGGGGGTTGCGGTTCCCGTTGGCTGGATGATCAAGTTGTACCCCGGATTGGCCGGCGACAGGTATCCCTGGTTCTGGGGCACGGCGATCGACTGGGAAGTCGGGGTAAACGCCGTCCGCCCGCTTGTCGCCGCCGCGGACGGGTCCGGTGCGGAGCTCGAGGACGCGGCCGACTGAGACTGAGTTGCCGGATACGACCCAACCCCGTCCAGAAGTGCCCGGACCTTGGGCGAGTTGATCAGGGCGTTATGGTTGCCCGCCATGATGTCGGTGACGAGCGAGAGCAGCTCTCGGTTCTCGACCAGCTCGACGGCCGGCTTGCACCTGTGCCGGGTTTGACGTCCCATCGTCTCCTCCTTGAATTCCCGGGTCGTTCCGGCCCTGAGTCGATCCTCACGGCAAGAGTCGTCGGCCCACCGCGGTGTTGATGCCCAGCATGCTCCGGCGGTGGCGAATGGCCGTGTCCAGGTATTGCTTGGCCACCTGGTTGAACTCGAGCTGGGCATTGATGAAGTCGCCGATGCTCTTTTCGCCGGATTGATAGAGCCGGCGTGCTTCCTCCCGCATCTGGCGGGCGGACGGTATGACGTCGTTTTGGAGCTCATCGACCTCGCGGCGAGTGACCTCGTATTCCTGGACGGCCTTTTCGACGTCGACGAGTGCCTGGCGTTCCACTTCGGAGAGCTGGATCTGTGTCTGAGTCACATTCAGGACGGCGCGCTGGATGCCCCCCTGGTTCCGGTTAAATACCGGTAACGGGACTGTCACCCCCAGCGCGTAGGAAAGCGCGCTTTTCAAACCGTAAGGGGTATTATCCTGCCAGGTAAAGGGCTGAAAGAGCAAGTAGGGATTGCTCAACCGGCTGGTTTCTGCCAAACGGACATCCGCCCTGGCCCGCACAACGCCCAGCCGGTAAGAGACGATGTCAGGTCGGCCCGCCAGCGCGATGTTGCGAAGCTCTTCGATCGGCGGGGGTGGAGGGCTGGTATCATTGATCGTTCCGCGCAGCTCAAGCTTTTCGACTTCCTCTCGGGTCAGGTTCATGAGCGAGCCGAGATCGTACTTGGCTTTGCGATAAGCCGCTTGGGCATCGATCAAGGTCAACTGGGCCGTGCGAAGCTGGATCTTGACCCGGTTCAGATCACCGAGAGAAACGTTTCCTTTGTCGTAGAGTTGTTTGTTCTGAGCATAGAGCGTTTCTAAGCCCTTGACGCTGGCGCGCGAATAGCGTGCGAGTTGTCGTGCCGACAGCGCACCTAAGACGTAAGCGTCGTAGACGTCGTCCATTCGCTGTCTGACCGCCTCCTGGTATTGCGCCTCCAGGACTTTCACGGCCTCGGTGGCGACAGCAGTTCGGGCCTGACGCTGGTGGGTGACATCGAGCAGGAAGGTGACGTTCGTATCGTACTGGCTGGGACCGCCGGGGACCGATCGGCTGAAGTGGTAGCCAGGGTAAGCCAGAAGCTGTCCGTCCTGGTAGAAGACGGGGTTGGCCCGCAGACTCGCCTGAAGGACGTCCGCCCTTGCCTGAGGTATCTCGTAAAATTTGGAGCGGAGGTCTCGGCTCCGCTGCAGCGTGATATCGATGGCCTGCTCCAAAGTCAGGCCGTCTTGAGGTCCGTCGTCCTCGCGCCCTGTGGGAAGCTCCAGCGGGCCATAAATCGGCGCGGTCGACGGCGCGATCGGCTCCGGCTGAGGCGCTGTGATCGCCGACTGAAGGGCCGTGGGAGAGGGTGCGGTGGCAGGATTGACGACCGAGGTCGGAACGCCTCTAGGTGTCGAGACTCCGGCTCGCCCGCCAAGATAACCCCCGGTGCCCGGCAAGTTGCTGAAGCTTCCGCCTCCTGAACCCGGTGCATTGCCTAGGAGAGAACTATAGCCACCGACCTGGGCCGCCTCCGGAGAAGCGCCTGGGCCCTGAGCCTGCGCAAAGTCCGCGGATGCGACAAACCAGACCCCCAGGACCATCACAAGAATATATCGAGCCTGACGGTCAACCATTGCACCACGGCCCTTCCTGCCTTGTCCGAGAAGGCATTGTGAACCCTCTCCGGCCGAGCGTTAAATTGGGCAATGCCCTTACAAGGCGCAGAATCCTAAATCGGCAATCGGCGGGCAGGACGTGAGGCCAAGTCGTTCGCTGTGGAAGCCGCGGTTGCTCACGGCTTGACCGTGATGGAAGTACCGTGCTGGTTCAAGGGATTTGCTCGTTCGTCGAGCTCGGGTTGAGTCGACAGGAATTCGCCCTCGACCATGACCCGATCCTCGTACATTTGCTCGATAATCAAGCTGCCGGTTGCCACGACTTCCTCGCCCGCGAGGAGCCCCCTATTATCCTTGTCGGCGGCTGCGACCAGAACGAAGTCGTTGTTTTCCTTGGCCACCATAATGGGGCGACGCTCGAACTTGAACTCGGACCCCGGCTTCTTGACGAACACATAGTCGACGCGATCGACCGAAACCATTGCACCGCGGGGGATGACCGTTTGGTCCGCCCGGGGTGGGACTGCCAAGAGAACACGCACGAACATGCCGGCCTTGAGTCGACGCTCCGGATTGGGAATGGATGTTCGGAACTTGGCAGAGCGCGTGTCCGGGTCAATGGCTTTGTCGATGTATTCCACCTTGGCGTCGATATCCGTCGCCGAATAAGGAAAGATCACCTTGAGGCTCTGGCCAAGAGCCACCTTGTCGGCATCAAGCTCGCTCACGCTACCACGCACCCAGAGATGGTCGAGCGGGGCGACTTCCATAAGCTCGTCTTTGGCGTCATAGTAATTCCCCTGAACGGCAGCTCGTTTGATCACGAGTCCGCCAGCGCGAGAGCGGAGCGTCATCTTGGCTTTCTGCACTCCGTCTTCCTTGGGGACATCGGCGATTTCCTCCTCGGTGAGGCCGAAGACCAGAAGCTTGTCCTTGGCCAGCTTCATCTGAAGCCGGCTCTTGGCCTCATCATTCTCGGCCTCGATTAAGTCCTTGCGGGGGATGGCGTTGGTTGCGGCCAGAGGGGACTTGTAGTCAAGCACTTTCTTGTCCCTGGCATATTGGCTGATCGCCGTTTCGTAGTCGTTCTTGGCCACGGCCAGATCGGTGCTGAAGAGTTCAAGGAGGGGATCCCCCGCCTTGACCGCAGAGCCGAGATCGACGAGGACCTTATCGACGCGGCTGTCGAACTGGCAGCGGACGATCGTGAGCGTGGCGGGGTCGTAGTCGGTTGCGCCGCTGAGCCTCAGCAGCGCCGGCAACGTCTGCCTCTTGACCTCGACGGTCTGGATGCCGATCCCCTTGATCTCGGCGGGAGTGATGGTGATCAGCCCATCCCATTTGGGCCTGCTGGCCGACTCTGAAACCCAGGACTTGTCGGGCCGGTTTTCCTCGGCGCGGACGACGGAGTTCGAGATTTGCCGCCAGAACGCCTGGACGCGACCCCGGCTATTAGAGTCCAGGGTCAGCCAGGTGCCGACGCCGGCGATCACCGCCAGGAGGATGACGAGTTTCCAGCTAATCTTCATCGTGCCGATCCTCCGAAATCGCCCGAGTCGTGGCGAGCTGCCTGGCAATTTTCAGTGCAGTGCTGTGCAACACACTCTTGCTTAGTTATGAGGGGCATGGGGATCGTACTTGGAATTGGGCCGGGCCCCTTCTTCCTCCGGGAAATGGTGCATGAAGCGGGCACTGTAGTTGGTGCCTTCCACGACGACCCCCATCGACCTGGCCTCGCCTTCTCCGCAAGGAGCTGGAAAGTAACTGTACAAAATCGGCATCATGTACCGGGTCAGAAAGAGCGTGCAAACCATGGCGCCGACGACCACGATGCCTAGAGGCTTCTGTGCTTGAGAGCCGATCGAGGTCGCAACCGCCGCGGGCAAGAGTCCCAAAGCCGCGGTGAGCGATGTCATGACGACCGGTCGAATCCGCAGCTCCGTTCCTCGCATGCAGGTTTCCCACACGGAATACCCGCGCTCGCGCATCTGGTTGTGGTAAGCGACCAGGAGCACGCCGTCCTGGACGGCCACTCCGAAGACCGAGACGAAACCCACGGCGGCCGAGATGCTGAAGTGCGTGCCGGTCAGATAGAGCGCCCACACACCCCCCATCGCGGCCTCGAGCACGTTGATGGCAACCAGCATGCAGTCCTTGAACGATCCGAACATGGAGTAGAGCAGCAGCATGATCAGTCCCAGCGAGAGCGGGATGATCCACATCAGGCGAGCATTCGCTTCTTGCATCTGCTCGAATTCGCCGGACCACTTGATCGAGTAACCTTCCTGGGGGTGTTCGGCCCCGGTCTGGGGGTCGTTCACCTGGCGCGGGGCCTCGGCGATCGCCGAGGCCAGGTCTCGTCCCTGCACGCTGAACTTGATCGGGATGTAGCGGATATTGTTCTCGCGATAGATGTACGAGGCTCCCGGCTTGTGGGGATCGATCTTGGCGAGTTGACGCAGCGGAATGCGAACCCCCGGCTTGCCGTCGGCCTGGCCCGGGGCGTCGACCGGGATCCGGCCGATGACCTCCGGATCGTCGCGCTGATGCTTGGGCAGACGGAGCACGATGTCGAACCGCTTCTCTCCCTCGATCATCTGGGTGAAGGCCCGGCCCCCGACGGCAACCTGCACGACCGCTTCCACGTCCGAGACGTTGAGCCCGTAGCGGGCACACTCGTGACGGTCGATCTGGATCTCCAGGTTGGGCTGACCGACGATGTGAAAGAGCCCGGCGTTCTTGATTCCGGGAACTGTGTTCAGGATGTTGACAACCCGCTGTCCCGCTGCTTCGAGCACATGCAGATCGTTGCCGAAGAGCTTGATCGAGTTGGCCCCCTTGACTCCTGAGAGCGCCTCTTCGACGTTGTCACGAATGTACTGCGAGAAGTTAAAGTTGACCGATGGAAATGCCGCAAACTTCTCCATCAGCTCGTCCTGGATCTCCTCGCGCGTGATCGTGCGCTGCCACAGCTCCTTGCCGAACATCATAATCGGCTTCTTTCGCCACTGTTCCATCGGGGTCAAGGGCGCACTGAACTCGACGTTGAAAAAGCTGGTCACGTCGGTTCCATCGTCGGGCCGGCCGACGTGCGACATGACCCCCCTGATCTCCGGAACCGAGCCGATGACCTCTCGAATGCGGGGCGCAATCCGGGCGGCTTCCTGGAGCGTCACGGTCCGCGGCAAGATCGCTCGAATCCAGAGGTGTCCCTCCTCCAGCGGGGGCATGAACTCGCCTCCCAATTTCGGAATCAGGCTGATCGTGTAGGCGAACAGTCCGGCAAAGACGGCCAGGGTGACCGCTCGATGCCGCAGCACGAAGCTGAGTGCACGTAGGTAGCGTAGCTTCATGATCTTGTCGAGAAGCGTGTCCGTCGACGTAACTTTGTTCGCAAAGAAATATGAGCAAAGCACCGGCGCTAGGGTCACCGCCAGAAGCAAAGCACCGCAGATCGCAAACGCGTAGGTGCTCGCCATCGGCCCGAAGAGCGCGCCTTCGGGTCCGGTCATCGAGAAGAGCGGAATGAAGGCACAGACGATGATCGTGGTCGAGAAGAAGAGCGCCTTCTCGATCTCGGCCGAAGCGTCGATGATTCTGTCGACGAGCGATCGTGACCGGTCGGCATCATGGGCCGTGATATGCCGGTAGATGTTCTCGACGATGATCGTCGAACTGTCCACGATAATCCCGAAATCGACGGCTCCGATCGAAAGAAGATTCGCCGACTTGCCTTGCAGATAGAGAGCGCTGATCGAAAACAAGAGGGCCAGCGGAATCATGATGGCCACGATGCCCGCGCTGGCCAAGTCGCCCAGGAACACAAAGAGAATGGTGATGACCAGCCCCATCCCGACCAGCAGGTTGTGCAGCACGTTATGCGTCGTGACGTGAACGAGCTCGGTGCGCTGGTTGAAAACCGTGATCTTCATCCCCTTGGGAAGAATCCTCCGCTCCTGGATCTCGTCGAGTTTCGCAAGGACACGGTCGGAGACTGGCAGGGACTGCTCGTACTTCCGCATCAGCACGATGCCCTCGACGACGTCGTTCTCGCCGTTTCGTCCAACCACCCCCAGACGAGGCTGATAGCCGATCACCACGCGTGCAATCTGTTTGATATAAACAGGCATATTCTGATACGTGGTGACGACAACGTCTTGGATGTCTTCCAGCTTCTCGACCTCGATGGCGTAGGACCGGTTGGCCACGGCCGGATCGAGCGAATCGACGCCCTCGCCCAGATAGCCGATGGCGCGGACGTTGTGCGATTGATCGCCCAGGGGAAGCACGTCACCGCCCACGTTGGCGTTGGACTGCGAAATTGCGTTTGTGACCATCTGCAAGGTCACGTCGTACCGCCGCATGAGCTGATTGTCGAGCAAGATCTGGTACTGCTTGACTGTCCCTCCGAAGCCGGACACGTCGATCACGCCATCCACGGTTCTCAACTGGCGTTCCATCACCCAGTCTTGCACGGCCTTGAGCTGATTGAGGGTATAGCCTTCCCCCTCCAGCACGTACCGGACGATCTCTCCGGTCGGGCTCCAGGGTGAGAGCGTGGGGCTGATGCCCGTCGGAAGGTTGCTGACCATGCCGATGCGGTTGATCACCTCCTGGCGGGCCTTCCAGTAGTCCGTTCCATATTCGAAGACGCATTTGACGTCGTTGAGGCCGGCCAGCGAGATGCTGCGCAGGAACTTGAGCCCCTGCATTCCGTTGAGTGCTGTTTCGATCGGGATGCCGATCAGCCGCTCCATCTCTTCGGGGCTGGCACCCGGGTTCTGGGTGATGACCTCGACCAGTGGCGGCGTGGGGTCAGGATAAGCCTCGATGTTGAGGTTGAAGTAGGAATGGAGGCCAAAGACGATCAGCCCCAGCGTGCCCAGAAGGACGATCAGGCGATTGTGGAGGCTCCAGGTTATGAGCGCACGAACCATGATTTTTCGACCTGTCGCGGGACCGGGGCGTGCGGAATCGTCTTGACTTACACTTCACTTTACCACGCAATCACCGCGCGCCTACCGGTCAAGGGCGGCTTGCACGCCATCTTCCTTCGCACTTGCCGGGCTCCTTGTTCATCTCGCTGCCACCTGGAGCAGCAAGCAACGACAGCGGGCTCACACCGATTCGCACTGCGTCCGGTCGCAACCTATCGTCGTGGAGATCTCGAATTCCGGTGTGAACCCTCTCGCCCAGCTCCCCGGCAGGCGATCGTCCGCTCGCTCCGTCAGGACGCGCCCGCGGCCTGCCTGGCGGCCTCGAATCTCTTGTTCATCTCGTCGTGGGGTACGTCTTCGACGTGCGTCGAGATGGTCCACCTGTGGCCAAAGGGATCCTCCAGTGTGCCGGAGCGATCGCCGTAGAACTGATCCTTGACCGGCATCAGGACGCGGGCACCGGCGGCGATGGCTTTCTCGAACCGGGCGTCGACTTGCACGTCGTAGATCAGAAAGCTCACCGATGAGCCACCGAGCGACTCCGGCCCGCGAATGTTCCGCTGCGGGACTTCGTCGGCCAGCATGATGCGCGACGTACCGATCTGGAGCTCGGCATGGCCGATTCGTCCGCTCGGGTCGGCCATTCGCATGATCTCAACGGCGCCGAAGGCCGCCTTGTAGAAGTCGATCGCCGCGGCGGCATTTCTCACATGCAGGTAGGGCGTGACCGTGCCATATCCTTCGGGTATTGGGTTTACAGCCATGATGGAGAGTCTCCAAGATCGTACCTGGAAAGCTACCGCTTTCGGCTCACGAGAGCCGACCGATGTACTGGATTCTCACCCATGGCGGCACGGCTTTCCAAGAAAAAAGCCATCGCATCTTGACGTTGGCCGACAGAATTCCATGCTGCGTGATTCTCTGAATTCAGAGTTCAAGAGTGCATTTGCGAGCTTAGCCTGGATCGTTTGATGCACGGGCACTTGAGTACCTTCGCCGGAGCTTTCCGCCCAGCCAGAACTCTCGCTCACCGCGTCTGGAGATCGTGAAGCGAACCGAGCCGGGAGAGGCCAGGCCAGATCGCGGAGACTCCCAGGACCACGAGCACGGTTCCCACCCCGCCCCCGACCACTGCGGTTACGGTCCCGAACAGAGCGGCGGCCAGGCCCGACTCGAGCTCGCCCAGCTCGTTGGACGAGGCAATGAAAATGGAGTTGATCGCGGAGACTCGGCCCCGCATCTCATCGGGCGTGAGGAGCTGGACAAGCGTCTGTCTGACGACGACGCTGATGTTGTCCAGGGCGCCGGTCATGACCAGCATGGCAAAGGAAAGGTAAGGATTCTTCGAGAACCCGAAGATGATGGTCGCGATTCCGAAGCCGCTGACCGCCCAGAGCAGCGACGTGCCGGCCTGCCGCATGGGGGGACGATGGGCCAGCACAAGCGCCATGAGGAACGAGCCGATCGAGGGTGCTGCGCGCAGCCATCCCAGGCCGGACGGGCCGATTTTCAGGATGTCCCGGGCATAGACCGGCAAAAGCGCTGTAGCACCACCCAGGAAAACGGCCAGCAGGTCGAGGGTGATGGTCGCCAGGATCAGGTCGGTCCGAAGCACGAATCGCAGACCCGCCAGAAGCGACTGGAGCGACACCGGCAGCAAATCGCGCGGCACGGTGCGCAGCCGCAGGGACGCGGTAAGAAAAATGACCGCCGTCGAGCAGACCGCGGCAATCACGTAGCAAGCCGTTGCCCCGCGCGACGTGGCAATCACCAGCCCCCCCAGAGCCGGCCCGGACATCGCCGCAACTTGCCAGGCGCTGGTGTTCCAGGTCACCGCTGAGAGCAGCCGATCACGCGAGACAATCTGGGGAAGAATTGCCCATCGTGCGGGTCGGTTGGCCGCCTGCCCAATTCCAGTGAGCAAGAGCATCAGATAGATGAGCTCGACCGGCCCTCGCACCGCCGATAGGAAGGCCAGTCCCAGCGATGCCAGAACCAAGAGCAGATGCGCCAGCACGATCTGTCCCTGGCGGCTGTACCGGTCGGCTGCGTGTCCGGCCGGGATCGCCAGAACCAGCACCGGCAGCACCTGCGCCAGTCCGACGAGGCCGAGCGCCAAGGGAGAGTTCGTGCGGTCGTAGAGTTCCCAGCCGACGGCGACTGACTGCATCTGGTTGCCGATCGTGGCCACCATGCCGGCAAGCCCGAAGCGCCGGAAGCTGGGATCGCGAAGCACCCCGTACGGGTCGTGGGCAGTCGCGCCTGAGGCCACTCCTTCCGTCGACTGGTTCTCGTCCTGCTCCATGCGTCCGTGGTTCCTGAAAGATCAAGTTTCGGACTCGTCGGTCTCCGCGATCTGGGTTGCGAACCGCGGGCGGCTCTCAACTGCTTGCACGGCGCCTGCGGTCTCTTGCGTGACAAATTCCAGCGGCTGGTTCTTGCGCGTCTCGATCCTCGTGCACTCACCAGTTCTGGTAATCGACGCGAAGGGCCTTTTTCGAATCAATCCCAGAGCGGACCATTAGGTCGATGATTTGAATGCGAAAAGCATACCACGTCTTGTTTTGGGAGCGGATGTCGAGTGACGAGTCATTCTCCGAGGCATCCAAGCGCCCGGAGAGCCCTTGGCTAGCATAAGTCACGATGCTAAACGATCGAGGGACGATCGTCGATGGTGCCCGAGGGCCGGGGTCCGCAAACGAATGATGCCCTGGCGAACCGCCTTGTGCGGAGCTTCTCCGGAATGTCCAATGGCCGGATGGGCCGTAAGGTGCGGAGTAGCTCGGAACCACGATCGAAAGGCAGGAGTCGAGCATCATGGAAACGCGCGTTGGTCGCATCTTGAACAAGGTCGGGGCC
>JBKQMU010000002.1:0-31656 GCA_052146555.1 Isosphaeraceae bacterium | reverse complement strand
GCGATCTCGCCACTGCGGTTCCTGGCGATGGTGAAGACCGTGGCCAGCCGTGTTACCGTCACCCACAACCAGCGCTTGTGACGGTCCTCGCGCCACGAGGTCTCGTCGATATTCACCGCGTCCGCTTGATGGACCGAGGTCGCCAGTTCGTTAAAAGGGGCTTCCAGAGCCGCGGCACTCTACCGTTCCAGCTTGGCGATCATGCTGGTGGAGATCTTGAGTCCCAGCAGGTCGGTGGATACCTGCTGGATCTGCCGCTTGCTGAGTCGATAGGCCCCAGCGAGCATGACCAGCACGGCCTGCAGGTAAGGGCCAAAGCAGCCGCTGGGGACACCCGCAGGCACGATACCGCACGTCTTCTCGCCACAGTCAGGATAGACCAACCAAAGGAGCCGATGCTGGTCGACGATCGGCTCGATCCTGGGAAGTTTGGCGACTTGATGGATCAGCGGTTCGTGGTCGTCCCCGGAAAGCTCATGACCGCAGCGGCGACAGGAACTTGGCTTGCAGTTGATCGTGTTGCGGACCTTCTCGGGTGGGACCAGGACGCGGTGGGCCTCACGATGTCCGGGCTGGCCGCCACGCTTCTTCTTACTGGACGGCGCGGGGGCTTGCGCTTCAATCCGATCGGGTCGGACGAAGGAGGCTTGGAGGAGTTGGTGGAGTTGAGCTTCAGACGGTTCTCAAGGTCCTTGACCCGCTCTTCGAGTTGTGCAAGCCGCTGTTCGTAGTACGCGACCAGCGCAAGGATCGCCGCTTGGACTTGTGGCGAAGCCGTATTGCGCAGAGGTTCCGGGATCGGGGCGTCCGTGCCATGGTGATAGATTCGTTGCATATTTCGCAACCGACAATCCCAGACTGTGAGCGGCTACGCCTTGCAGAGCACCATCTCGAAAGCATCATTACGGGAGAGGTATCCGAATGTGGCACCCACGTCGCTGAGTCTTCTGGAGCGTCTCAAAGCCGCCGACCCTGAACCGACGGATTGGAGAAGGCTCCAGGAAATCTATCTGCCTCTGATCACGGGATGGCTGCGCCGCATTCCCGGGCTCGAGCCGGATGCCGAGGATCTGGCACAGGAAGTCATGTTGGTGCTGGTCCGGGAGATCTCCCGGTTCGAGCGTCGTCGCGAAGGATCATTCCGCGCTTGGCTGAGGCAAGTGACGATCAACCGCGTGCGTGCGCACCGGAAACAGATCAAGCGTCAGCGGCAAGCCGGCCTCGATCTGACCGACGGGTTTCTCGACAAGCTCGCTGATCCCAACAGCGATGTGGCGCGCGAGTGGGACGCGGAGCACGACAGGCATGTCTTTGAGAAGCTGCTGGCCGTCGTCCAGCCTGATTTTCGCCCGTCCACCTGGGAGGCGTTTCGCCGATTTGCCATCTACGGATACCCGGCTGCCGAGGTCGCTGCGGCAATGTCCTTGAATGTCAATTCCGTACTCCAGGCGAAATCGCGCGTCCTGAGACGACTTCGCGAGGAGGCCGGACACTTGCTGGAATAGTCCACGCTCTAATCACGCAACGCAAAGGAAACTTCGGTCGGCGTTGGCAAAGGGAGATGATCTGCCAAGCAGACAGAAGCAGCCTCGAAGTGGAGCCCATGATATGTCAGCCCCCTCGGCACTGCATCCGACGGACGAGACGCTGCATTCCTTCGTTCGTGGTGAACTGGAGGGCGAGGCAGCCAGGCCGGTCGATTCGCACGTTCGCTCCTGTCTGGCCTGTCGCCAGCGCCTTGCGGAGCTGTCCATCCGCGGCTCCTTTCAACAGCCTCAGGAGTCGCGGGTTCGTTCCGAGACCCCGCCTCTGCCTTTGATCTCGGGTCTGGAGTCCAAGATCGCCAAGGAACCAAGCTCAGCTCTCGCCCCACCTGCCGAGAGCTTGCCTTCGGGCTTGGCCGAGCATCCCGACTACCAGGTTCTCCGCGAACTGGGCAGGGGCGGCATGGGAGTGGTCTATCTCGCCCACAACCAGTTGATGGGCCGGGATGAAGTGCTCAAGGTGATGGGCCAGCACATCATCGAGAAGCCGGGCGTGCTCGATCGGTTCCTCAGGGAGATTCGCGCCGTTGCGCGGTTGCGACACCCGAATATCGTCGCCGCTTATTCCGCATTCCGGCTCGGCGAAAGCATCGTCTTCGCCATGGAGTATGTGAGCGGCGACGACCTCGCCCGGCTGGTCAAAGCGAAAGGGCCGCTCTCGGTTGCCCACGCGACCAACTTCGTCTACCAAGCAGCACTTGGCTTGCAGCACGCCCACGAAAAAGGAATGGTTCACCGCGACGTCAAGCCGAGCAATCTCATGCTCTGCCGGCAGGGCGATCGTGCCGTGGTGAAGATTCTCGATTTCGGTCTGGCCAAGGCGAGCAAGGAGCAGCCGCTTGATCATGGCTTGACCAGAGAAGGGCAGATGCTGGGCACGCCTGACTATGTCGCCCCTGAGCAGACTTTGGATGCCCAGAAGGCTGACATCAGGGCCGACATCTACAGCTTGGGCTGCACGCTCTACTTCCTGCTCAGTGGCAATCCGCCGTTTCAGGGCTCAAGCCTCTTCGAGGTGCTCCAGGCTCATCACTCGATCGAAGCTCGGCCCTTGAGTCTGGTAAGAGCGGACGTGCCCATGGAACTCGCAAGCCTGGTGGCCAGAATGATGGCCAAAGCCCCTGATGCACGATTCCAGGCGCCCGCCGGAGTGGCTTCCGCTCTGGTTCCTTTCTTCAAACGCACGAAGCCGATCAAGGAAGACGAGGCCGCTGGCTCTCCGAACCTTCCACGGCCGAGTCTCCCATCGAGCCCTGGGGTGCACACAGTCGTCCCCGAGACCAACTTGATGGAACAGGTCGCCCGAAGTGCGAACGAAGCGACAAGCTCCATGCCCAGGACTCTTGCGGATGCCGGCCCCTCCGCATCGGGGCGAACGCGGGGCTGGATGGCGGCAGCGGGCGCCGGGGGGGCCTTGGTTCTCACCCTGGTGGCGGCTTGGGCCCTGGGCCTCGCCAAGAGCCGTTCCCCAGAGCCAAGGAGCGCACGACCGCCTTTGGCTTCAGGGCCCCCAAAGACGACCCTCGGTCCATTGGAGAATCCCCGCGCGACGGAATCACGCCCAGGGCCAGAGAGTGGCCCAGACGATTCGAAATCGTCGATTGCTCTCGGCAAAGTCGACGCTCCGCACGCCGCTGCGCCGAATTCAACTCAACCCGGCGCCATGGACTCGACCAAAGCTGACCGAAGACCCTTGCCGGAGCCCCATCCCGAAGCGGATGCGAACCGCATGGACACGCGGTCAGATTCAACGTCCGGTGCCCCCGACCCAGATCCTTCCGGAGCCTCTTCGGCCGACAAGCCAGCCGCATCTCGATCCCCTTCTCCCCCGATCGTGAAGCAGCCGTTGGCGATCGCACCAAGGGGCCGGCCCAAGATTGGCCCTGGACCCGGCTGGATCGGCCGGATTGATGGATTTTCGCTCATGACTGCCCCCGCCAAGTCGTTTCGGCTCATCGCCATGGACAAGCTGCGACCTCCGGGAAGTTTCTGGCCCGAACTGAGCCCAAGCAACTCGAGGGAGTGGAGAGTTGCTGATCCCAGCGCCATCAAGATGACGGCCAAAGGCGTGCAACTCGACGAGGGATCAGGCGGAAACTTCCTTCTCACCCGCAAGAGCGACTACAGGAAGTGCGCGCTCCATATGGCCCTAGCTGTGGAAGCGAACACCGAGGCATATCTGGTGCTTCGGGCTCACCAAGACGGTGGCGTATGGCATGGCCTTACCGAGCGGATCGCCGCCCACGGCGGAAACGTAGTGATGGGTCACCAGTCGACGGATTTCCAGCCCGATGATCGCGGCCGCCAATCGATCGCGAAGCCACTGAACAAGCCCTTTCTCATAAGTTTCACGATCGATGAAAAGCACGTCGCTAAGGTTTTCGTCGGAGCCGAAAGGACAGCGCTTGTGGACTACGCCCATCATCCGGCTCACAAATATGTTGGCTCTGCAGGTTTGTTCGTCAAGAGCGGCAAAGTTCTCATCGAGAGACTGAGCCTGAGCGAAAAATGAGCGCCTTGGAGCAGATCCACAAACCAAGCGGTCGGAGCGCCCGGAGACGAGCCTGCACGGATTCCTAGGACTTCTTGAGCTGGCCGTTATTTTTCTGTCATACAGCTCGCCTGCAAGGACTTTTACTCATGACGTACTCAACCGCCGTGATCGATAGCCTTCCAACCAAGGAACGAAGACAATGTCCCTATCACTAGCCACGATTCTCGGTGTCTTGTTACATGTGCTTGCGTGTTTGGAGGTTGCGGCGTCCGAGCCGATCGATGTCTTGAACGCGAACGGACTCTCCAAGTCGGGCAGGTACTTTGTTGTCAAGGACGAGGAACAGGCCATCCAGGGCCTGATGAACATCGCGCCCTTCGCTGATCGGATGAGAGGGAAATGGGGCGAATGGGCGGCGATTATCCAGAATGAGTACGAGTTCCGGCAGCTTAGCGACTACAAGATTCTCTTGGTCGCCAAGATCAACGATTACGATGCCATGACCCGTCAGATGCCAGCGCGTAATCCGTACGAGCGCTTCCAGAGAGAACAGGTCATCGCGGAACGAAATGAATGGAATGCTGAACTTGGCGCCACGAACACTCAGCAAGAACTCCGCCGCCAGCGCCTGGTTGGTGACGTCGGCAAGCGACGAGCCGAAAACGATTTCAAGCAAGCCCGCGATGAATTCCTGGGAGCCAAGCGAAGAATATGGCCTCAGATCGAGGAGACCCTGAAGCGTTACGATGAGATCAAGACGATCGATTCGGTCCTCAACGCGCTCAAGCAGTACAACACCGAGGCGCATGCGCACCTCAAGATCGGGCCGTCGGATAGCATGGCCAAGAAGATCAAACAGGTGCTCGAGTCTGAGAGAACCTACTCTCCCGAGACGGCTCCGGCGCCGAAAAAAGTCCCCCGGCACAAACGTCTCGAGCAGAAGAAAACCAGGAAGAACTCCAAACAGGACAGCCCTGGTTCAGAGCCCAGCACAGCGACGACGCCATCAGGATAATGCGATCCGATTGGGATCCCGGGCTCCGGGCAGAAAACGCTCGATCAGTCGAATTGCATCGGTCATGATGATATGCAATCGACCGATGGCAACCAGCAGCTTCGCCAACTCGCTTCGTTTCCTTGACAGGTGTTCCCAGACATGACACAGCCATCCAGACCCGGCCAGCCTAACCGTTCCGTCGAACAGTCTAGCACGCTCATCGAGACCGAAGAAGAGATCCGCGAGGCGATCCTTGCGGGATTGAAGGGGCAGCAGCAGGCTGTTCCGGTCGACCGTCCGGTGGCTCCTCCACCTCCCATCGCGCAGCCGCCCGGGCAAGCGCCACAGAGCATTCCCACGGCACATCCCCCGGCTCTGCCCGCCGCGAATGCAGCGAGCCTCTATCGTCCCACATCCCGGCCGCCCTTGGCCATTTTGACCGTCTTCGATGATGGGAAAAGCGATGGCGAGCTGATCCGCATTCGCGCTCCGAAGTTCACGATCGGACGAACCGAAGGGGACCTGCGGATCCCGATCGATGGCCATATCTCCTCGCGCCACGTCGAGATCACGCTTCAGGTCTTAGGGGGCGTTCACCGCTGGGTCGTGACCGACCTCCAGAGCACCCACGGCATGTTCGTGCGGGTCAGCCGGACGGTGCTCAACGATCGGGCCGAGTTTCTGGTGGGGAACGGCCGCTACCGATTCGAGACGCCCCATGCTCTGGCCGATCAAACCACCAGTGAGATGCCCGACGACGGCGGCTTCGGCCAGACCCGGGGCTGGGCCGACGGCCCCAGCCCGTTCCGCGCCCCCGCGCTCACCGAGCTTCTGGGCAACGAGATCGGCAGCCGCACGCTTCTGGTCAAAGCCGAGTACTGGATCGGCACTGACCCAGGCTGCCCGATCTGTCGTCCCGATGACCCGTTTTGCGAACCTCGGCACGTCCGCCTATTTCGCGGTCGGAACGGCGGCTGGCACGCCGAGCACAACAAGACCGTAAATGGCCTCTGGATCCGCATGCCCCAGATCGTCGTCGATCCCATGGTTCGCTTTCAAATTGGCGAGCAACGGTTCCAGATCAAAGTCGTTTAGATTCCAGGAGTTGAAGGCGTTTTACCAGCAACGGTATAAGGGACCAAGCGCCAGGAGAGACGAATCGGGTAAAGCGACCGGAGCGTCTCCTCGACCGCAGCGCGGCTCCTGGCTGCCACGGGAGCACTCAGTCAAAAAGGTTCTTGTCGTACTTCTTTTTCCGGATCTACGAATCTTGACGATTACAGCGGCGAAGAACAATCACTCAAAAGTGGGACATTTTGAGACATCGCCTGCTCCCCTTATGCGTTGCTGCATCTTCCGGAGCGGAGCACGTGCGCACTGCTGCTGTTAATATGTTACGACACAACGATGGGGTTGATGAGTAGGTCGCAAAAGATCGGCAGGGTGTTGGCCGCTTCCAGAGCCTTGCAGTGCTGGTCGGCAACACCGTTTTGGGTGAAGGTACTACCGGAGATTGGAGATCATTGCCGTGGCCGCTCCCGTCACTAGCCATCCTTCCGACCAGACGCTCCAGTCCTATGGCCTGGGCAAGCTCGAAGTCTCTCAGTGGCACGCGGTCAACGACCATCTGGCGGAATGCCGGGCATGCCGACTTCGCGTGGCCGAGATGACCTCCGACACCTTCCTCAATCGGCTCCGCAAGGCCCAATCCGGTGCTGAATTGGGGTCGCCGATTGGCTCGTCGCTGGCGGGGTCGTCCATGCTGAGCGGTGAGGCGTCTGCCGACCTGCCTCCACCAGCCAGCTCGCTGCCGCCGGGCCTGTCCGACCACCCCGATTATGAAATACTTCGCGAACTGGGCCGCGGTGGCATGGGCGTGGTGTTCCTGGCCGAGAACAAGCTGATGGGCCGCAAGGAGGTGCTCAAGGTCGTCAGCTCGCACCTGCTCGATCGCAAGGGTGTGCTCGAGCGGTTCCTGCGCGAGATCCGCGCCGCCGCTCAGCTTCAACACCCCAATGTCGTGTCGGCCTACTCGGCCACCCGGGTCGGCGAGAGCATCGTCTTCGCGATGCAGTACGTCGAAGGCTACGACCTGGCCAAGCTGGTGGAGAAGAGCGGCCCGCTGCCGGTGGCCCACGCCTGCAACTTCGTATACCAGGCTGCGCTCGGACTGCAGCACGCCCACGAGCGGGGCATGGTCCATCGAGACATCAAGCCCAGCAACCTGATGCTCTCCCGCGAGGGCAACAAGCCGGTCATCAAGATCCTCGATTTCGGCCTGGCCAAGGTGACCAGTGAAGCCGGCGTGGATGGCGGCTTGACCTACGAGGGCCAGATGCTGGGCACGCCGCACTACGTCGCCCCCGAGCAGACGGTGAACGCCCAGAAAGCCGACATCCGGGCCGACATCTACAGCCTCGGCTGCACCCTCTACTGCCTTCTCGCCGGCCACCCGCCGTTCGACGCCCCGAGCCTGTATGAACTGCTTCAGGCGCACCACTCGATGGACGCCAAGCCCTTGAACTTCCTCCGCCCCGAAGTGCCGGCCGAGCTGGCCACCGTGGTGGCGAAGATGCTGGCCAAGGAGCCGGAGCGGCGGTTCCAGACGCCTGCCGAAGTGGCCAAAGCACTGGTGCCGTTCTTCAAGAAAACGGGCGCTGGGGCCTGGACCCAGAAGCCCATATTATCGCAGCCGGGCGAAGTAACCCAGGAGCAAGCGACGACATCTCTGCGAGCGGTCGCGACCCATCCGGGGGCCGCATCGCCTGCGGTCCGACCGGATTCGCCATCTCCGAATCGCCAGTCCCAGGCAGGATTTCACTGGGAGTCGCTGCTCAATCTGGAGCAGGGAGAGCCCGCGCCAGCCCCCGTGATGACCCGCACACCCCCGCGCCGGCCGCCCTGGCTCTGGCCGGCCGTTGCCGCAGCCTCGGTGTTCGGCTTACTTGCTCTGGGCGTCATCATCATCAAGATCAAGACGGACAAAGCGACCACGACGATCGTGATTCCCGACGACAAGCCCGTCAAGGTCGAGAGCGACGGCGTGACCATCGAGAATCAGCCCGCGGCTGACCGGCCCAAGCCTGCGGCGAGCCAAGTCGGGCAGGCTTCGCCGGAGTCCTCACGACAGACCAAAGCGATCCTGGCCGAAGCAGGGCAGCAGCAGTACACGCCCCGAGAAGCGACGGTCGTAGGCGGCAACTGGACAATCGAGGGCGAGGAGCTTGTGCAGTCCAGTGACACAGAGGCCGAACTCGCGTTTGGCGATATCGATTGGTCAGATTACGATTTGACCTTGGAGGTCAAGAAGGTTAGAGGCATCGCTCAAGGGCTCGGCATCGAGTTTCACAGGCTGAACGCCGAGACATGTGGCTGGTTCGTCCTCGGGACCTTCGAGAATACAGGAACCGCGATGTGGTTCGCTCTCAATGGGAAGGAAGGGGGCAGGGGAGAAAAAAAAGGAGCCGTAAAACACAACTACGTCTCCAGAGGAATCGACCCGGGCCGCTGGTATCGCGTCGAGCTTAAGATCCGCAAGAACTCCTTCGAGAGTTACCTGGACAACGATCTGATTTTCGAGGGGGGCCATCCGTCATTCTCGCACGGGCGCGTCGGCTTGCGAACCAGAGGGGTACAGGCCAGATTCCGCCAAATCAAGGTCACAGCACCCGACGGAAAGGTACTGTGGGAGGGGCTGCCCGAAATCGTTTTGCCCAAACCAATCGAAGCGGGCTTACTTCACCCCGATGAAGTCAACGGTGCCCGCTCCCTCGACGCCAACCACCCAACCAGACTGACCTTCGCCAACGAAAGCACGCAGACTGTGAAACTTTACTGGCTTAACTACCAAGGCCAGCGCGCCCTGGTCGGGAGTATCAAAGCGGGCAAGACACATACGGAGCAGACTTTTCTGACACACCCGTTTGTAATCACAGATGAAAAGGACCGAGCCTGGGTCGTTTACTATCCGACCGAAAATCCGCGTACCGTAACGATCGTAGCGCCTGAACAGAATCCCCCAAAATCGAGCAGAGTCAAATCCTCACCTAATCAGGGCTGGGTCCAACTATTCAACGGCAAGGACCTGAGCGGCTGGCAAGTGCATCCTAGCCAGCCGGGAAACTGGTACGTGTCCCACGGTATTCTGGTCGGAGCCTGCCCAGCTACGAGCCACCTCTATTCTGAGCGCGGCGACTACCGAGACTTTCATCTGAGGGTCGAAACACGGATCAACGATGAAGGCAACAGTGGGGTCCACTTCCGATCGTCCTTTGGTCCCCGCTCACCCGCGGATAACCCACGCTGGCCAGCGGGCTTTCAGGCTCAAATCAATTGCTCCGCCCCCAACGCAAGCAATACGGGAAGCCTCCTGGACGATGGGAAGACAACCCCTGAGGGCGCATCCCTGCCTCTCGTGTCCGTGCCCGAAGCTTTGATTCCTCCCGGCCAATGGTTCACGCTCGAGGTGATCGCTGAGGGAAATCGCATCCGCACCTTGGTGAATGGAGAGACGACGGTGGACTATAGAGACGTCGATCATCGCTACTCTCGCGGCCACCTCGTGTTACAGTGCTGCGCCAGGCCGACCTTCGTCGAGTTCCGCAAGATCGAGGTCGAGGAGCTGAATGGGCGTGAGCAACAGCGCAGCCCGGGCAAGGAACCGATCTCGGCCGGTTCCACCCCGCGCGTCCAGCTGGGCAGAAGCAAGGGCATTCCCAGTCCACGCTTATCGGTCGCCGGTCTAGAGGGCAGCCGAGCGGGCGAGGAGCGGGAGGACAACGCTCTGCAGATGAAATTCTGCTGGTGCCCCGCGGGTCGGTTTCGGATGGGCAGCCCGGCGGAGGAACCAGAGCGCCACCGGAACGAGGGTCCCGTGGACGTTCGCCTGACGCGAGGCTTCTGGATGGGGAAATACGAGGTGACGCAGTCGGAGTGGCAGCGGCTGATGGGATCGATGCCGTCCCAGGAACTGGATAATGGGAGGGGAGATCGTCACCCGATCTACTACGTGAGCCACGACGAGGCGACGGAATTCTGCCGGAAGCTGACGGTGGTAGAACGCAAAGAAGGCCGGTTGCCCCCGGGATGGGCGTATCGGCTTCCGACTGAGGCGCAGTGGGAATATGCCTGCCGCGCAGGAACGACGACGGCGACGGCGTTTGGTGACAAGCTGGGCAGCGCAGAGGCGAACTTTGATGGAAACCTTCCCTACAACAGAGCGGCGAAGGGACCCTACCTCAGGAAAACGGCGGAGGTCGGCTCGTATCGTCCCAATGCCTGGGGCCTTTGCGACATGCACGGGAATGTCTGGGAGTGGTGCGCAGACTGGTGCGGGGACGGTGAGGTACTTTCCGGGGGCGATGACCCGGTCGGCCCGGCCGATGGCCGCCGGCGGGTGGTCCGCGGGGGGAGCTGGGCCTACGTCGGCGGGGACTGCCGCTCGGCGCGCCGCTACGGGATCACCCCCGGCTGCCGGGACTACTACCTGGGGTTCCGCGTGGCTCGAGTTCTGTCCGGCAAGTAAGGTACAGCCAAGAGACGAAGCCGTCCGCGGAGAGCGCGGAGCGGAGGGCGAAATCGGGCTGCGGATGAGCGCTGAACGGCCAAGCTCGAGCGAACCAGCAGCTCGCGAGAACTCAAATTCCGCACAGGAGGACAGGCATGAGGCGAATGACTATGGCGATGGTCCTGATCATCGCATCAATGGGCACGAGTTCCATGGCGCAATTTAACTTCGTCGGTCCCGGCTCAACGCCGCAGGGAGACTACCTCCGGGGCGTTGGAGTGGCGTCGTATGGAATCGGTGTGGGGGAGTACTACGGGGCTCGTGCCTACGCCATCAACGTTGATACGGGAATCAAGCTCAACGAGTACATCTACGCCGTGCTCACGCACGAGAACGAAGAGAATGCCGCGCACCGCAAGGCGATGATCCAGAAGAACAATGAGGCGTACAAGGCGATCCGCCAGCGCATCCTGGACAATCCCGAAGCGCGCGACGTGGACAAGGGCAGTGCGCTCAACGCGGTGCTCGAGAAGATGAATTCGGGGCTGATTCAGGAGTCGACCCACAGGTACGCGGATGTTCCGCTCACTGCGGATCAGGTCAAGCGAATCCCCTTTACCCTGGCCCAGAAGGGTATCAAGAGCTTCTCGATGGCAAATCTGACGGTCAAGAAGCGAGGGGCCTGGCCGCTGGCTTTCCAAGACGACCGCTTCGATGGGGTGCGAAAGCGCTACGATGATGCGCTCGATCATGCCCTGGATCAGCACCTCAAGGGCGCAGCACAGATCGAGGCAATCGACCGGTTGAAGGATGCCGTCGCTGCTCTTTCCGACAAGCTCGACGAGGTCATGGGAGCCAATAGCCTCGACAAGCGATTTATTGAAGCCAGAGCCAGGCTCAGGGAGCTCGATCTCACCATCGAGATGCTCAAGACCTACAAGATCCAGCCCGCGCTAGTGGACCTCGACCAGTATCACGGAACCACGGTCAATGATCTGCGAGTCTACATGCGCAAGCATAACCTTCAGTTCGCGGTGGCCGAGACTGCCGACGAAAGACAGCTCTATCCCGAACTTTATACGAACTTGAGGATTCACTACGAGAAAGTGAAGGAAGGGCTTGGAGAAAAGATCAGCAACTGAGGATGAAGGAAAGACACGTCCCATGGTCAAGTACCCTGGTCCGATCATCATCGCCTGCCTGTATCTGCTTTTCTCCGGATGGCTCGTGGGGAGTGTGGGGAAAGCCCATCGCCAATCGTTGCAGCGAAGCTCACCTCGGCCGCCGGAGCCGCCCGTGGGGGCTCCTTCCGGAAGCAGTCCGGAAGTCTCGATCCGGCCGGAACCGCCTCCGGCAAAGCCCGACGTTACAGGGATGACGCCGCGGAAGACCGAGGACAAGCACCCGGTCCCGCCGCCTACGACTCCTCCCGCGCCGCGGGAGCCGGAGAAGCCGAGCGGACCGACTACCGTCGTGATCGCCGGGCCAGCCGCAGGGGGAAAGCCCGCCCCCAGAACAGAGCCCGCCGCCCCCAAGGAAATGGGCGCGAAAGCACCGTCTCTGGATCTCGGGAAAATCGACAAGTTCTTTGATTCCCCCGCGGCCACGAAGAAATGGGACTTCAGCAACTGGACGGTCGATAAGGAACGCGAGCTGGGCCGCGAGCTGAACGACATGGTCATGTGGTTCAACCGAAAATCAACGAATGGCGCACTGAAGCGAAGGGTCCTTGATGCGGCCGATCCGATTCTCGAAGCGCGCACGCGGAAGGCTCTTAAGTACGATTTTTTCGTTCTCGATTCCGACGCAATCAACGCGTTCTCGCATCCGGGCGGTTACGTGTACGTCACGCGTGGACTGCTGGACTGGATTAGCGAAGACGAGGACGAGGCACTGCAATTCGCCCTGGCGCACGAGATTTTCCACGTGGATTGCGGCCATGCGCTGGTGTGCCTTCAAGACGCGAATGTTCGCAAGCTGCCCTTCGGAACCTTGACGATTTTCTACCTGCTGTTCTTCCCCAGGGCTTATCCCGACGCGATGGAGTTCGCGGCCGATGACTGGGCTCTGAAGCAACTGCGGCGGCTGGGATGCACCCGCCGAACGTCCTTGAAATTCATCAACAAGCTTGACCACTACGCCGAAGACCACGACTTCTTGGAAGGGCGACAGTTTCCCGAGCCCACTCGAGCTTTTTCTCTGTTCGATAACCACTACCGGGCGCATCCCTCATCGCGAGATCGCGCCAAGCGGCTGCTGGCTCAGTTCGACGGTGGATTGCAAGAGAAGAAGTAGGCTGCCATCCGGCCCGAGCGTCGAGCAGTCTGCGAAGTGAACGCTCCGTGACTCTCATGTTGCGGTGCTCGACGATGCCAGCGGCACAGACGGTGCAAGCTGTTCTTGCTGTGGCCTGGACGATAACCACGCAATGGTCGCTGCCAGGCCGATCAGCATCAGGCAAAGGGCCAACACGTCCGCCGTGAGTCCCATCCGCTCTGAAGCGATGGGAAAGTAGGTCGCGGCCGGGTCGGGGAGGCCACTTTGCGTCGCGGCAGCATCGGATTCCGGCCCAGGCTGGCGTTCCTCCAGCAGCAGCAGACTCTCGAAAGCCCACCGCGAGGGGAGCAAACCCGATAGCGGTCGGATTGCGGTGGGCTGCTCATCAAGCCTGGGACTCAAGCCGCTCAGGAGGCATAGAAGCACGAGGATAAAACCGCCGCTCGCCCAGACGATGGATAGGCGGGGAAACAGCTTGAGGATGACCAGGCCAAGTGCCAGACCGACGAGCGAAGTCAGGCCAAGGATTCCAAGCGCAAGTATGCCAGGATTTCTGCCTGCTCCGATGCTCGGTGCTAAGATCCAGACAATGAGGCACTGAGCCAGGCAAAGTATCACAAGCGCTGAGTAGCGCGCCAGCATCACGGCGCTTCCCTTCCATCCGTACTGCTCCAGCATGGCTTTCACGCCACGGCTCGCCAGACCATTAGATAGTCCAAACCAGGTCGCGGCAACCCCGAGCCCGTACAGGAGGGCTGGCCTCGAAGAACTGCTCAGCGCGGCGATCGCGAGGGCCGCTGGCAGAGCCTGAACAAGGAGAGCTGCGATAGCCCAGCGGTCACGGAAGGACGCATTTGCTGTCTCTGCGGATTGTGTGGACTGACTGTCGGTTTGGGGCTTGCCTGGAGCCGGGAAAGCCGGCGCCTCTGCAGTCCAAGAGAC
The DNA here is from genome assembly GCA_052146555.1 of Isosphaeraceae bacterium. GTDB lineage: Bacteria > Planctomycetota > Planctomycetia > Isosphaerales > Isosphaeraceae > Aquisphaera. The sequence continues at coordinate 17,896 of JBKQMU010000002.1, read as the reverse complement.
CGGGGAAGTCGAACGTTCAACCACCTCGAGTGGCTTCCAAGACTCTTTGTCCAGAACGAACTTGAAAGAGCCCAGGGCCAGCGAGTCTCCTGGCTGGATCAAGGTCGCGGCATCGATGCGCTGGCCATTGACAAAAGTCCCGTTGGAGGACTTGAGGTCCTCGATCCAGATCTGGCCGCCCGAGCGGAAGATCCGGGCGTGCCGCGACGAGACCATGGGTAAGTCGAATACGTGATCGCATCCCGCGCCACGGCCGATTACCATTTCTTGCGTCTGGAGCAGGAGCTGCGAAGCATTCGAGCGATCCAGCGATGCCAACACCTTGCTCGCGGGAAGGGCATAACTCCCGAGGTGAATGATATCATCCTCCGCAAGAGCGACTCGAATGCTTCCAGAGACGCGCTTGCCCTGAAAATATGTTCCGTTGGTCGAATTCAGGTCCTCCAGGATGTACCCTGCCTCATCGCTGCTGACACGGCAATGACAACCGGACACCGAGGCGGCTTGCACTACCAGGTCACAATCGGGCCTGGAGCCGATGACGAGAGACTTCGACATGATCAAGATGCCGTGGTGAGGATGATGGTACTGAATCAGAACAACATTTGTGAAATCAAAGGCTTAAGGATCCTATCACTTACCTTTATTGTATTGTAGCGTTTCAACGCAAGTGGTACAAACCGAGGCTGCTATACCCGGCTTCCTACTGGTCCGTGTCACTCCCGAATCTAAGACACACATCGCGAACCACCAAATCGCTCTGCCTTCGGCGCACCGGAGCTGGTCCTTAGCGACCAGCTTCCCCTTCGAATCATGGCCGAGTTCGATCCGGCCTCTGGGAAATAGGGACAATCGGAGGCGTTACGAAGGCGACGGGTTATTAAGGTTCAGCGCAGGTCTCTCTCTTTCTTCGTATAACTATTGACGGACCTCGATCCCAACCACGGGTTGCAACCGTGAGCGTTTTCCATTTTCGGATTCGAATGTCTGCCGAGGGGAGAGATCTTCCGGTGCTTGGCGTTTTTCGTTGGTCAGGTATTGTGAGGGTCTATCACATCGTTGATCCAGCTCAGGGCCGCCACCCCGGCCGACCATCCGAGCGAGGGGATGGCCAAAAGCGCGACCTGCCTCAGCTCCGCGGGTGTGAGGCCGAGCTTGCGGCCTCGGCGGGCGTGTGAATGAACCTGGCCTTCCCGGCCAGCGCCGATGGCGAGGGCTAATTTCACGAGTCGGATAGTCTTGGCGTCGAGCGGTCCAGCCTTCTCGGTCGCCTCACCGAGGCGGCTGTAGGCATCCCACACGTCGGGGTGTTCTCTGGCGATCGACTCAACAATCGGGGGCAGGGATTCGCCGGACATCAGTTCGTCTCCTGGGGTAAACACTTGGGTGGATGCCTCGGTAGTTTTGGGTCAGGACTTGGCCGATGTCAAGGCAGACTCAATCGCGGCGGCTTTGAGAAAGAGAATGTTGTTTTCCTTGCGGATATGGAGATGGAGGTCGTCCGCGGGCCCTGCGGATTCGAGCCCAAAGCGACCACAGATCGCAGGGCATACTCGGCTGTCCGAGAGATCATCAAGAGCTTCTCGATCAGAAAGTGGAGATCAGGATCTCGACATCCAATTTAGCGGCTGCCAAGTGATTGTCAAAGGGGGAAAAATGGATTCGGCCGGGATTGCTCGATAGCCCGGCAACGGGTTTTTGACACACTGCTCTGGATGCGATTTCTGGGTTGTCAGAAAACGAAGAAACGCCGTTAGAGCGGATCTGCTCGCTAACCTTCCGGGTGCGGACGGTGCCCGATCAGAGTCTTTCCTACTCGGTCGATTGCGGAAGGGATCTGTTTGAAAGGCCAAGGGCATGTGCTTGTGAGCTCGAGCACTTTCACGAGCTTGACAAAGAGATCCAAGTAAGACGATGGTTCCATGCTGAGCCAACAAATCTACCAGAGTTTCAACCGGAAGTACCGGACCGCGCTTGCCCTTGTGATGGTCTTGGTTCTTGGCAACCAGGCGCTGGTTCAACCGTATCTGATCCGTCTGACGACGGACGCGCCGCTCATCAATATCGCCGGGCGTCAGCGGATGCTCAGTCAACGCTTGGCGAAGGCCGCCCTCATCTCCGACAGAGGGCCCCGCGAGCGGACAAGCGCGGCCCTGGAAGAGATGAGTTATGTGCTTGGTCTCTGGTCCAGATCACATGAGCAACTTGCTCGAGACTCCGCCCGCAACAGCACCGCCGTGCGTGACGGCCTGGCCACCCTTGAGCCTCGCTTCGTGGCGATGCGCGACGCGGCCCAGCAAGTGATCTCATCCAATCTGGGTCATCGGCCCGACGCTACGATGGCCCACGAGGGAGTGGCGACGCTTCTCGATCACGAGGCGGAATACCTCGAAAAGATGGATCGCGTTGTCGGGCTTTATGAACGCGAGGCGCGGGGCCGGGTCGGCACCTTTCGCCGGATCGGCTGGTTGCTCACGGGCTCGACCCTGGCGGCCCTCCTGGCGATCGGCTTGCTCATTTTCCGGCCGGCCGCCAGGTTGATCCGGAGTCAGGTTGCTGAGCTGGCTTTGGCGCACGACGAGCTAGAGGACCGGGTCCGCGAACGGACCCGCGAGCTGGAGGCGGCTAGAGAGCGGCACAGGACGTTGATCGAACAATTCAGCCATGTCGGCAGAACCAGCGTTGTCGGAGAAATGGCCTCGGCGCTGGCCCACGAGCTCAAGCAACCGCTCGGGGCAATCGCGAACTACGCCGAGGGCTGCCTGATCGCGCTGGACGCGCCGAAGCCGGCCTTGGAGGAAGTACGGCAGGCACTCAAGAGGCTTCTCGATGCCACGATGCGAGCTGGCCAGATCATTGAGCGGGTTCGGCGGTTCGTGACCCGGCAAGGGCCCAACCGCGAATGGTTCGAGACCAACCACGTCGTGAACGAGACGGTGGAGATCTTCGGCATCGAGGCCAACCGGCGTGGCGTGGCGATCACTCTCGACTTGGCACCAGGCTTGCCTTATCTCTGGGGAGACCCGGTCCAGATTCAGCAGGTCCTGGTGAACTTGGCCCGCAACGCTGTGGAGTCGCTGGCGCAGTCGCAAACCTCAGAGCCCACATTAGTTATCTGCACCCGGATGATCGGCCAGGAGAGTGTGGAGTTCGCCGTGAGCGATAACGGAGAGGGGATTCCGCCGGACCGCTTGGACCGAATTTTTGACGCGTACATCAGCACTCGTGCCGGCGGGATGGGCATGGGGCTGACTATCAGCCGCACGATCGTGGAGGCCCACCAGGGGCGGTTGTTTGTCGAGTCCGAGCCCGGGGTTAAGACGACCTTTCGGTTTCAGTTGCCTGCGACTTCTTCTAATGATGAGAGAGCCGACGGTTCACATGGTGGACGATGACCCGGACATGCGGGACTCGCTGCGCTGGCTGCTCCAAACCGTGGGGATACGAGCCGTCACCTACGCGTCGGCTGCGGAATTCCTCCGCGGGTTCAGCGTGGAGGGCCCGGCGTGTCTCGTCCTCGACGTCCGGATGCCTGGAACCGGTGGACTTGACCTGTTCGAGAAGCTGACCGCCGGCGGCCTGCAAATTCCGGTCTTGTTTATCACGGCGCATGCCGACGTGCCGATGGCGGTGCGGGCGATGAAATCAGGGGCTGTCGAGTTCCTCGAGAAACCGTTCAACGCTCAGGTACTTCTGGATAAGATCCAGTGCGCCCTCAGGGATGACGCCGATCGCCTGGCGCGTCAGGCTGCGATTGATAAGTTCCGCGCGCGGATTGAGACCCTGACCGTCAAGGAACACGAGGTCCTCGACATGATCAGGGACGGGCGGCCGAACAAGGAGATCGCGACCCGCCTCGATGTTACCCCCAGAGCTGTCGAGCTGCGCCGGGCTAGCTTGATGAAAAAGCTTGGGGTCAGCTCGTTGCCGGAGTTGCTGCGACTGACCATCGGCTTGGGCGCGCTCAAGGAAGCTTCGGGGGAATCGACCTCATCCCAATCGGCTTGATCGGGCCCTTCTCCGCGCACGACGCACCTCGAAGCGTACAACGCACCTCGAAGCCTGCCGTACGCGCTTGTGCGAACGCCTGAGATCTGAGCATTCCCGCCTGGGTTTCGTGCAGACCGTCGTTTCGCGGGAGGTCGCAACCCTTCGGTTCTGCGAAGGTACAACGCGCGGGACCCTTCGGACATCCGCAAAAGAACCGCGACTCGACCCTCGCGGCATGGCCCCTGCTTTGGCTGGGTCTGCGTCAATGGCGACCGGCTTCTCTCCCTGTCGGTGACGCCTTGTTCGGCCCTAGCGGTCCGACTCCCAACCGACCCAGAGAGGCGAGTGATGTCGCTTGTCGAAGAGCGTGTTTCCACGGCCAGCGTGCGTAACGGGTCTGCTTCGCGGGACCTCGCGGCTGGCGAAGACTTGATCGGCTCGCTTCTGTTCGAACAGGGCGACCTGACCGCAGTCGAGCGATTCGCGCAGTACCACCAAGAGGTGGAACAGCCACTGCAAAGTCGGTATTACAGGGCTCTCCTGCCGACATCGCCGCCAGGCCCCGGTCAGCAGCTCGCATTCGAGGTCGATCTCGACCGCTGTTCGGGATGCAAGGCATGCGTAGCGGCCTGTCACTCCCTGAATGGACTGGACGACGACGAGGCCTGGCGGGACGTCGGGCTGCTTGTCGGGGGAAGTATATCGCTCCCGGTGCTCCAGCACGTGACGACAGCTTGCCATCACTGCCTCGAACCCGCCTGTCTTGATGCCTGCCCGGTTGAGGCCTACGAGAAAGACCCGGTCACGGGAATCGTCAAGCACCTCGACGACCAGTGCTTCGGGTGCCAGTACTGCACACTGGCTTGCCCCTACGACGTACCCAAGTTCCATCCGGATAAGGGTATCGTTCGCAAGTGCGACATGTGCAGCGATCGGCTCCAAGCCGGGGAGGCGCCGGCCTGCGTTCAGGCCTGTCCGCACGAAGCGATTCGCATCCGAGTGGTGGACCGGCAGGACGTTATCGCCCGCGCCGAGGCGGGCGAATTCCTGCCCGCCGCGTTCGACCCGTCGTACACGATGCCGACGACGGTCTTTCGCTCGCTGCGGCCCGGGGAACTGCGTCCGGCCGATGAGTACCTCCTCAAGCCCGAGCACAACCACATGCCGCTGGTTGTCATGCTCGTGCTGACGCAGCTCTCCGTCGGCGGGTTCCTGGTGGAGCTGATCGCACGACTGGCAGGGCGGGCGGAGGGCATCGGCTCCCCGGCACACCTCTGGGTCTGTCTGGGGCTGGGGTTCATGGGCCTCGGTGCCAGTTTGCTTCACCTCGGAAGGCCGCTTTACGCCTACCGCGCCATCTTGGGATGGCGGCACTCGTGGCTCAGCCGCGAGGTTGTGACACTCGGCCTCTTCGCCAAGCTCGCCGCCGCCTTCATGGCCGCCCAGTTATTCGCGCCGGCGTGGCTCATGGACCGGCCTGGTTTTCGGACGGGCCTGCTTGCCACGGTCGTCATGGCCGGACTGTCCGGTGTCGGCAGTTCGGTGATGGTGTATCACGTGGTCCGCCGCGAGTTCTGGAGGGCGTCGTCGGCTGGGATCAAGTTCGCCGGCACGGCCGTCGTGCTCGGGCTGGCTACCGCGCTGGCTTGTCTCGCTAGCGCCAGGATCGGGCCGGGAAATCAGGCGACACCCACTAGCGCGATGCCAGCGATCGCGTGCTTCCTCGCGATGGCATCGATCCTGAAATTGTGGTTCGAAGCGGGCGACCGGCGTGAGCCAGATTGGTCTACCCCCCTGGGCCAGACGGCCCGCTTGCTCCGCGGCCCGCTCAAGCGGGTGGTCGGTTGCCGGCGGTTCCTCGGTGTCACGGGGGGTCTGGTACTCCCTGCTCTGGCAGTCGTCGGAGCGATAGGTCGCGATGGTGGCGTCGCTGGCTCATCGGCCTTTCTCGCGCTGGCGGCCTGCCTCGCCGGTGAGCTCCTCGAACGTTCTCTCTTCTTCACCGCCGTCGCCAAACGCAAGATGCCAGGAGTGTTTCGGTCATGAAGACAGAAAGCGATCGTAACACCTTGATCGAGCGGTTTGCCCGATTTCTTCGAGCCAGGAACGGTCGACTGACCCGAGAGCTCCTGCGTGAACCAGGGAGGTTTGGCCTCGGGCAAGTGCCTGCGGCAAAGGTTCCGGATGCGACGACTGAGATGGTCTGCGGTTTCTGCTCGACAGGTTGCGGCCTGACCGTGCATCTCCGAGAGGGCCAGGCGGTCAACATCAGTCCCACAACCGACTACCCGGTCAACCAAGGAATGGCCTGTCCCAAGGGCTGGGAGGCGCTCACCGTTCTCGATGCCCCCGACCGCTCGACCGTGCCCTTGCTGAGAGGGACCGACGGCCGCCGCCGGCGGGTCGAATGGGGAGAGGCGATGACGACCATGGCCTCTCGGTTTCGATCGATCCAGGCGGCCCACGGACCACAGTCGGTCGCATTCCTCAGTACCGGCCAGATCACCACCGAGGAGATGGCTCTGCTCGGGGCTGTCGCGAAATTTGGCATGGGGATGGTCCACGGCGACGGCAACACCCGCCAGTGCATGGCCACCGCGGTTGTCGCGTACAAGAACGCGTTTGGATTCGATGCCCCGCCTTACACGTATCAGGACCTCGAAGAATCGGACTGCATCGTGCTGATCGGGGCGAACCCCTGCATCGCGCACCCAGTGCTCTGGGAGCGGGTCACGCGAAATCCGCATTCCCCTGAGATCCTCGTCATCGACCCGCGCATGACCGAAACGGCGATGGCGGCCACGCTCCACCTCCCCGTCCGCCCGAAATCCGATTTGACGCTTCTCTACGGCCTCGCTCATGAATTGTTGAAACAAGACGCGATCGACCGCGCGTTCATCGAGAGACACACGCGAGGCTTCGACGAGTTCGCGGCATTCGTGCAGGAGTTCGACGCGGACCGCGTGGCGGATGCAACGGGTCTGAGCGCCCAGACTGTTCGGGACGCTGCCCTTCGGATCGCGCGGGCACGCCGCGCCTCGTTCTGGTGGACGATGGGGGTCAACCAGAGCCACCAAGGCGTCAAGACGGCGCAGGCCGCTATCAACCTCGCCCTGATGACCGGCAATATAGGACGACCGGGGACCGGCGCCAACTCGATCACCGGTCAGTGCAACGCGATGGGCTCAAGGCTCTTCTCGAACACGACGAACCTGCTCGGCGGGCGCGATTTCACCAACCCCGCCGATCGCGCCGAAGTTGCCGCGCTGCTCGGCATTCCTTACGAACGCATTACGGCTCAGCCGAGCTGGTCCTACGACCGCATCGTTGAGGGTGTGCGCTCCGGTGAGATTCGAGGTCTCTGGATCATCGCAACCAACCCCGCACACTCCTGGATCGACCAGAACAGTTTCCGCGAAACACTTGCCAAGCTCGACTTTCTGGTGGTGCAGGACATGTATCATTCAACCGAGACAGCCGTCTTGGCCGACCTGCTCCTGCCAGCCGCTGGGTGGGGCGAGAAGGAGGGAACCTTCATCAACTCGGAGCGACGAGTGGGCCTGATCAAGAAGGTCAGCCGCGCTCCGGGCCAGGCGCTCTCGGATTTCCACATCTTCAAGCTTGCTGCAGCCTATTACGGCTGTGGCCCCTTATTCGAGGAATGGGATTCGCCCGAGTCGGTCTTTCAGATTCTCAAACGGCTCTCGGCGGAGCGGCCGTGCGACATCACAGGGATCGCTGACTACCGCGCACTCGACCAGGCGGGGGGGGTGCAATGGCCTTACCCCTCGGAGAACCCCGACCCAAGCCAGGAGCGGCGGCTCTTTGCTGATGGCCGATTCTACCACTCGGACGGCCGTGCCCGGTTTCTCTTCGAGCAGCCGAAGGACTTGCCCGAGCCGGCGAGCACGAGCTACCCCTATCAGCTCCTCACCGGGCGAGGTAGCGCCGCACAGTGGCACACCCAAACACGTACCGCCAAGTCGGACGTGCTCCGCAAACTCCACCCACGCGATCCTTACGTCGAGATCAACCCGGTTGATGCCAAAGCGCTGGGCCTGACCCCCGGGGGCTGGGTAGTCGTCGAGTCAAGGCGTGGGTCAGCGGTTGTCCGCGCGTTCGTCACCCCGACGATTCCCACCGGACAGATCTTCCTGCCCATGCACGACGGATCGACGAATGTATTGACACTCGCAGCGTTTGATCCGGAATCGCGCCAGCCTGCTTACAAGGCCTGTGCTGTGCGGATTCGAGCGGCACGCGGCGAGGAAGCCCGCGGGAACGACAATGCCTCGACCTCTCATTGACCTCTTTGAAGGATGCCTTGCAATGCTCGTTAACGGACAGTCGCGACAGACCGTGGTAGTGGTCGGCAACGGCATGGTCGGCCATCGGTTCTGCGATCGGCTGGCAGACCAAGATACCGGGAACCGGTTTCAAATCGTGACCTTCGGCGAAGAGCGCCGAGCGGCCTACGATCGGGTCAACCTGTCGAAGTACTTTGAAAATCGCGACGCCGAACCGCTCAAGCTAGCCTGCCCGACATCATACGCTGAGAGAGGGATCATCCTCCACCTGGGCGACCGCGTCACGGCCATCGATCGCAAGCGGCGCGTGGTCGTCTCGGCGCAAGGGCGCGAGGTGGGGTACGACGTATTGGTGCTGGCCACTGGCTCGGCACCGTTCGTACCGTCGGTGCCCGGAGTCGACAAGAAAGGGGTGTTCGTCTACCGGACCATCGAAGACCTGGAAAGCATTCTCGACTACGCGGGAGCGGCGAGTTCGGCGGCGGTGATCGGCGGCGGCTTGCTTGGCCTGGAGGCCGCCAAGGCAGTACGCGACATGGGCCTCGATACCCACGTCGTTGAGTTCGCCCCAAGACTGATGCCGCGGCAGGTCGACGAGACAGGCTCGAAGCTGCTGCTCGAGAAGATTGAAAGAATGAACGTCCGAGTGCACCTGGGCAAATCGACCCGCGAATTCCTGGGCAACGGCAGTGTGGAGGGCCTGGAGTTCGCCGACGGTGGACGGCTCGACGTCGACATGGTGGTGGTCTCGGCGGGTATCCGGCCTCGCGACGAACTGGCGCGGGCATGCGGCCTCGACATCGGCCCGCGCGGTGGCGTCGTCGTCGACGGTGCGATGCGGACGTCCGATCCGGCCATCTTCGCCGTGGGTGAGGTCGCCTCCCATGAAGGCATCGTTTACGGGCTGGTCGCGCCTGGGTACGAAATGGCCGAGGTCGCCGCGGCGAACCTCCTGGGCTCGAGCCGGATCTTCGCCGGCTTCGACATGTCAACCAAGCTGAAGCTCATGGGGGTGGACGTCGCCAGCTTTGGCGACCCCTTCGCGGAAGCAACCGGCGCGAAGGCCTTGACGTATGAAGACCCGTTCGCAGGCACTTACAAGAAACTTCTGTTCAACTCGGATGGGACCCGCCTGCTGGGGGGCGTCCTGGTAGGCGACGCCGCGGACTTTGGCGTGCTTCTGGCCCTGTTCAAGAGCGGAAAGCCGCTGGAGGTTGCTCCCGGCGAACTCCTCTCGGCTGGCCGCGGAGCCGCGCTTGGAGGCGAGATCGACGCCCAGGTCTGTTCGTGCAACAACGTAAGCCAGCGCCAGATCCGCGAGGCGATCCGGGACCAGAATCTTACGACCTTAGCTCAGGTCAAGAGCTGCACACGGGCGGGCACGGGTTGTGGTGGCTGCCTGCCACGCGTGACTGAATTACTGAAGGCGGAGTTAAAGGCGGCCGGCGCACGGGTTGATAACCGGCTGTGCGAGCACTTTGCCTACAGCCGCCAGGAACTATTCCAGATCACCATGATTCACGGCATCAGGACATTCGATGCCCTGATCGCCGCGTACGGCACTGGGCACGGCTGCGAGGTCTGTAAGCCGGCCATTGCCTCGATCCTGGCGAGCCTCTGGAACGAAAACGTCCTCGACCCGGCGCACGCGACGTTGCAGGACACCAATGACCGGTTCCTCGCGAATATTCAGCGCGGAGGTACTTATTCAATCGTCCCGCGAGTTCCGGGCGGCGAGATCACGCCCGAAAAGCTCAGCGTCCTCGGCGAGGTGGCACGCAAGTACGGGCTATACACCAAGATCACCGGGGGCCAACGTATCGACCTCTTCGGTGCGCCCGTTCACTTGCTGCCAGAGATCTGGGCCGAATTGATCGCGGCGGGTTTCGAGAGCGGCCACGCTTACGGCAAGGCGCTGCGGACGGTCAAGAGCTGCGTCGGCTCGACCTGGTGCCGGTATGGGGTCCAGGACTCGGTCGGGTTTGCCATCCAGGTGGAATTGCGCTACCGGGGCTTGCGGGCCCCGCACAAGCTCAAGGGAGCCGTCTCCGGGTGCATCCGGGAGTGCGCCGAGGCCCAGGGCAAGGACTTCGGCCTTATCGCTACCGAAAAGGGCTACAACCTGTACGTCTGCGGCAATGGTGGGGCCCGCCCGAGACATGCCGACTTGCTCGCTGCAGACTTGGACGAAGATACCGCGATCCGCTACCTCGACCGCTTCCTCATGTATTATGTCCGCACGGCAGACCGGCTGACGCGGACCTCGGTTTGGCTTGAGAGCATGGAAGGCGGAATCGAATACCTCCGCGACGTGATCGTCAATGACCGGCTTGGCATCGGCGCCGAGCTTGAGCGGCAAATGCAGGCGCACGTGGACTCGTACCGGTGCGAGTGGAAAGAGGTCGTTGACGACCCCGAGAAGCGCCGGTTCTTCCAGCAATTCGCCAACACCGAAGAAGCGACACCGGGAATCGAGTTCGTGTCGGAGCGCGGGCAGAAGAGGCCCGCCGACTGGCCGATCGACTTGGTGCCGATCCAGAGCCTTGAAATCAAGCAGCCGATGGGTGAGCCAGACGGGCCTGGACTCCGCTGGGTCCGCGCCGGGTCAGTCAGCGACTTCCCCCTCGACGGTGGCCGGGCGATCAAGCACGGCACGGAGGAGATTGCGGTCTTCCGATTCGAGTCCCGAGGGGAGTGGTACGCTTGCCAGAATACCTGCCCCCACAAGCACGATCCCGTTCTCTCCCGAGGTATCCTCGGCGACCAGCAGGGTGTCCCGAAAGTCGCCTGTCCACTGCACAAGAAGACCTTCTCGCTGGAGACCGGTGCCTGCCTCAGCGGTGAAGATTACCGGGTCAAGGTCTTCCCGGTCAAAATCGAAGCGAACGACGTGTTCGTCGAGCTGCCTCACGAGCGAGAGATGGAACGATTTGGCAAAAGCCGAAAAGCCTGCTCTCTCGCTTGCACGTCTTCGTGTTGACTCATCAAAAGCAAGCCGATTCTCAGCCGCGTCGTGCCCTCCGATCGTAACTTAGGAGCATCCATCCGATGAATCTGCGTGACTTTCGCCGAGCCGGTCATACACCAAGTCTAATCAGTGCATTTTTGTATTTCGATGTGAGCTTCATGGTCTGGCTCCTCCCGGGTGCTTTGGCCAACTCGATTGTGCCTGACTTCAACCTATCTGACGCCCAGAAGGGCTTGATGGTGGCTGTGCCGCTCTTGGGCGGGGCGGTGCTCCGCCTGGTGCTCGGGTTCCTGGCAGACAGGCTCGGCGCACGTCGGACAGGCATCCTGGGGATGGCATTGACCACGATTCCCCTGTTGCTGGGCTGGCTTTGGGCCGATTCTTTCAACAAAATGCTGCTGGTCGGGTTGATGCTGGGGGTATCGGGGGCGAGTTTCGCCGCGGCACTGCCGCTGGCAAGCCGCTGGTACCCACCGCGGTTTCAGGGGCTGGCAATGGGAATTGCGGGAGCGGGCAACAGCGGCACCGCTCTAGCGACGTTCTTCGGCCCAAGATTGGCACTCGTCTGGGGATGGCACACAGTCTTCGCGCTGGCGCTCATTCCGCTTTTGACGACACTCGCCTTGTTCTCTCTACTGGCCAAGGACAGCCCTAACCAGCCGGCGCCCCGGCCACTCTCGGCGTACGCCGACGTCCTAAAGATTGGCGACACCTGGTGGTTTTGCCTGCTCTACGCGATCACTTTTGGCGGGTTCGTCGGCCTGGCCAGTTTTCTCAATGTGTTCTTCCTGAGCCAGTACGGGCTCTCGCGAGTCGAGGCGGGTAACTTTGCCACGCTCTGCGTGATCGGGGGCTCGGCGATTCGCCCCCTCGGCGGCTACCTGGCCGACCGGTTCGGGGGCGTCCGGATGCTGACGGGGCTCTACGTCGCCGCCGGCGCAGCGATGCTGGGCCTAGCGACCCTTCCGCCTTTGTCCGCTGGGACGGTGCTGCTCTTCCTGGCCATGGCCACGCTCGGCATGGGCAACGGCGCAGTGTTTCAGCTTGTTCCCCAGCGCTTCCCGAAAGAGATCGGCCTGACAACCGGAATCGTCGGAGCGGCGGGAGGCATCGGTGGTTTTCTGCTTCCAACCGTTCTGGGGAGCTTGAGGCAGCTCACTGGTAGTTTCAGCGGAGGTTTCCTCGCATTCGCTCTGACTGGTGGTCTGGGAGGAGCGGTCGCGATTGCCTACGCAAGCCGAGGCTGGCGCGGTATCTTCATCACTAAGGATGGAAAAGCCGCGGAAATCGCCTTGATGCCGGCTCGAATCGTGGTTGAGGCTGGGGGCGTTGCCTGAGTGTCGCCATCGCGGCGACGGACAATTCGGCCGTCTCATCAGGAAATAGGTTGACGATCATGGGCGACCCCTCGCCGTCATCATTCGATGGGCTCCACGTGGTGATCTTCGAGGCCCGCATGGCCGGCGCATTGGCCGACCTTGTCACAAAGCACGGAGGTGTTCCCGTCGCGGCGCCCGCGCTTCGGGAAGTCACGCTCGAGAACAATTCGGACGCCATTGCGTTTGTCGATGGCTTGAAGGCAGGGAAGTTCGACCTTGTGATTTTCGAGACCGGCGCGGGAGTGCGCTATCTCGTCCAGTCCCTGGGCCCTCGGTTCTCACGGTCGGAGTGGGTCGAGGCCCTGGGCAAGACGAAACTGGTCGCGCGAGGACCCAAGCCCGCAGCAGCGCTCCGCGAGCTTGGCGCCTCGATCCATCTTCAAGTTCCGGAACCGAACACATGGCGCGAGACCCTCGCGTTGCTCGACGCTCAACTTCCTGTCTCGGGCCTGCGTGTGGCCGTCCAGGAATACGGTAAACCCATCCCTGAGCTCACGGAGGGTCTGGAGCGTCGGGGCGCCGCGGTGACCCGCGTCCCCGTTTACCGCTGGGAGCTACCTGAGGACATCGGCCCCCTTCGCGCTGCTCTGACCGAGCTCATCGAGCGGAGAATTGGGGCCGCTCTTTTCACGGCGGCCCAGCAGGTTGATCACGTGCTTCAGATCGCCGCGGCAGACGGGATCACGGATTCCGTGAACGCCGCCCTCGCCCAGAGCGTCGTCGTTGGCTCGATTGGACCGACAACCTCCGCGTCCCTCCGCGCGCATGGCTTGCCTGTCGACGTGGAGCCCGATCACCCCAAGTCGGGGCAGCTCGTCGCTGCGGTCGCTGCGGCCTGGCGAGGCATCGGCAAAAAATAGATAAGGCTATTCGCACCGCGAAGCCGATGCGAAAAGCCTCTTTTCGTCCAAGATCCTTTTCGACAACCTTTTCCCAATTGCCAGCACCCGCAATCCCACCGCTCTGTCCCCCCGAAATGGTACTGACCCAGGGACACAGGATGCCGCGAAAAAGCGAGCCCTACTGGCACCCCTTACGCAAGCGGTCGCGGGGACGCAACCCGAGCGCCGAGCCAGTTGCCAGCACCGGTGGAGATTGTATAGTCAACGGTTCTTGTGCAAAGCAGGACGACGTTTTTCTGGCTTAGCTTGCAGGATCGGCTTATGAACTTCCGGCTGCCATTCTTGCAAGGCTTTCATGATCGATTCCCGCAACCGCTCTGCTTCCTTGCTTCTTGCCACTGGGACTTGTTGCAACACGAAGACTGCCGATCCCCGCACCCACCGAGCGTTGAGCTTTTCGCTGAACTGGATTACGACCTCTTCCATCGACTTCTTGCTTTTGCCCAGGCGGACCGTGTGGAGTGAGATGTCCATGATCTTCACCGGTGCAGGGGCGACGACGAGGACACCGCTCGCATAGTTGATCGCGTAATTCGTCGAACTGGCGCCGCTCGCCACGATGGGATAGGTACCCGCCGGGCTAAGTGAAGTGGCTGGAGTCGTGATCGCCGGCTGCGTCGTCAGGTTCGCAGGAGTATCGCCGCTAACGAACCCGTAGTAATTTACCGACAGCGGTGGGATGGTCGTGCCCCGTACCAGGCTGGCATTGTTGGCCGCTATGGTCAGCGGGGCCTGAGCCACGTTGATTGTCCTGGTAATCCCGAGGACGCTATTGAAATCGGATGTGTCGGTCGGTGTGAACATCACCGAAAGGACCTGGCCCGACCCGGCATCGAGTACAGTCCCGGCTGCTGGCGTGTAAACAAAGGTGCCACTGGTGGTGCTGCTGGCGTCGAGCTGGCTTGCGCCCAGGGGCGTGCCAAAGGTAATGTCGGCGGGGATGGCCCAGGTTAGCAGCGGCGTGGCCTTGGAAATAACCAGCGTGCCGGTGGCATTGCCTTGATAGTTGTCGTTGTTCAAAGTGGCGACGACCGCATAGCTGCCGGCGACCGTGGGGGGCGTGCTGGAGCCGTTGTAGGTGAAAGAGAAGCTGCTGGTGCCGGTCGCGTCCGTGGTCGCAGTCGCGGACTCCGGTGAGCCGCTATAGGTTTGGTTAAGGCTGGCCAACGAGACGTGGGCGGTGGCTCTCAGCACGTTGATGGTGACGGTCTGCGTGACCGAGCTGTAGTCGATCGTGTCGGTCGGAGTGAAGGTGACCGAAAGCGCTTGCCCTGGGCCGGCGGTCAGGATCGAACTGGCCGCGGGGGAATACGAGAAGGTGCCGGGCACGGACGCCGTGGCGTCGAGCTGACTTGCGCCCAGGGGCGTGCCGTAGGTAATGTCGGCGGGGATGGCCCAGGTTAGCAGCGGCGTGAGCTTTTGCACCTCGATGGTGACAGTGAGGCTACTGATATCGTCAACGCTGGAGGTGTTACCGTCGCCGTCGCCATTGACGTTGGAGGGGCCGAAGACACCGAGTGCACCGACGCCCACGGAGGTGTTCTGAACCTGGACATAGGCGCCGCCAGCGGCGCCGGTGTAGACGTCGAGGTAGTTGGTCTGGAAGTCCGTCGAGCCGCTGTCGGGGCCGTTGATGCCACCCAGAGTAATTGTGTTGTTGCCGTTGTTGGGGCCGATCTCGTTGATCACCGTGGAGTCACCGACGTTGACCGGGCCCGTCGTTGCGACGTTTACGGTGTTGCTGCCAAGGTCAAGTCCAGCGGTCTGGTCACCCTGGCCCTGATCGAGTGTCATATCGCTGGTGACTTAGGTGCAATTGATGTTGATTATGTTACCTCTCTGCTGGACCTAACCGGTTGTGAAGATGGCAGCGCCCTGACTGATCACAACGTTATTGGCGATGTTCATGGCTCCCGGATTCTGGATCTGACCGCAGTCCAAAGTCGCGGTGTCGTTATCGCCGTCACCTTGGATGATTTGCTCGAGGCCGTAGTTATCGACGATCATCGGGCCATTGGTGGTCGTCCACCCAGCCGTGTCACAGTAGAATGCGACAAAATCGTAACGACCATCGCCCTGGGTTGACTCGATGTTGCCATAGACGACGCAGCTATCGACGCGGGTTTGATCGTTCGCGCCATTGCCCTGACCTGTGATGACGGAGTCCGGGCCGGTCTGGAAGTTGTTGGTCAGTCGGCCGGACGTGGTGATCGAGACGATCTCAATCTCATCGTTATCTCCGTTGCCTTGCGTGGCGAGTATACCGAAACTGGTCAGGGCGACCTCGACCCCGCTCTTGGTGCCCACTGCGATAGACTGGCCTGCGCCGTCCAGTGCCTGGTTGATGGTCAGATCTTTCAAGCTAGTGTTGTCGACGTAAACGCTGCCACCACTACCATCGCAGCCGGTCACGGCCGGGCCATCGCCTTGGATGAGTGTCGTGGACCCAAAATTGTCATTCTGACCGGACGCGGCAGCATCCAGTACGATCCCGTCACCGTTCGCTAACCCCTCCGTGACTGACACGGCGCCGGCGACGTTATCGCCATATAAATAAACCTCGGCCGGACAGCAGCCGGTCTGGTAGATCGACAGTGAGGAGAACTGGCTGTCGGTCACGGTCGCAGAGAGTTGGCCACCGCCTTGGGTGGAGGTACCGTCGGTGACGGCCAAGGGGCCCGCGTTCGTAACGCCGGTCACGGTGAGGTTGAGGACGGGCGTGTTGACATGCCGTTCACTGTGGTAGTGATCAAGACGGTCTTGATCCCCGAATTCACATTGGCCGTCTCTGTCAGTGAGACGTTGTCCGTGACTTTATTACCAAGGAGGTAGACATCGATCGTTGTCACATTGGAAAAGTCGGACGCTACGCCGACAGATGAACCGTTGATCGAGGTCTTGGTGTCTGTTCCGACGACGGAAGTCTCATTGCTCCCGCATTCGTTGATATTGAAGGAATCGCCGTGGGTGTCACCGGTGATCGTGAGGACATTGCCGACTTGAGTCGCGCTCACTACGCTGAGAAGCGTACGGCTCTCGAGGCTTTCCAGGTTGGCCATCCGGCGGCGTTGGCGGTCCTGCCGGGCCCGGTGGCTGTGTTTGCGGTCAGAGAGGCCCCGGAGACTGGTGCTCTGTGGAAGGAGGCGTGAAAGCCACGTCATGATCGAAACTCCTGATGTCAAGGTGCATTGTGTGAAGACGAAGAAACTCCGGACCCGCCTCCGAGGAGATGAACCTCGATCGGGCAATCGCCGAACCGGGATGTACACAGGACTAGAACAGAGAGATCGGACGACGAACGCGATCCGTTTTGACCGGATCCCTTAATCAACCGATCTGAGATGTTCCACTTCGCACGACTAGTGAAAGATCACCCTGGTCGATCTCTTGGTGGAGTTCTAGCTCCCTTTTTGAAGGTGGAGTCCCACCCGAACAACCCGAGGTCTACCTGGAGCGCGATCCGAACTGGGACCGGCAAGCCACCGACGTGAACAGCTCCGTGTCGAATGCGGAGCAGATCCACATCAGGCGGAAAGAGCACGAGAATTGATCTGAAGGGCGAGCGGCTTGCGTGACTGTGATCGATGACGCCAAGCCATGTCACACACGAAGGCCCACGCTCCGATTCGTGATTCCGAATCTCCCGATTCTGTGTCTTACATCCCGCATGGTCGCTTGCACTGTCCGTAAATAAAACCCCCACAATAGGACGTTTCCTGACACTGCAAGAATTTTTTTGTGCGCCTTTTCCTTCGAGTGGTGCTTTGTCGAGAATAAATTTACGAACACTGTGACACGTCGACGCTTCCCGATGACTCTCGGCCTCACTTCTCGGCGCGAAAGTGCGTCTCAAATTTCTTCAGAACTCGGCTCCGGAGCTGCCACTTGCAAGTGGGGGAGACCTCCATCGGGGCCGTTAGCGCGGGTAGATTCATCAGGCCGGACATGCAATATTCATCAGGCCGGACATGCAATATTCTCGTTCCCGGTGCGTCAGGGTGTCCAAGAACTCATCGATGGCGAGTCCGCGGTCGGGTTCGTCCAAGGTTGCCTCCGACCGGGCGACCCGGCATTCCCGGCGATGTCGTCGCTGCTCCCCGCGCCTCTTCCTCCAGATCTCTCTGCGGGCTATCCACACGAGATAGCCGAGAAATCCGCCAGCCTTCGGGTCGTATCGCCGGAGGCGAGAGTACGCCTCCCCACACAAGGAGCACCAGACCGCAGCAGCAACCTCCTCGGCCTGCTCCGTCCCGCTCTTGTCTTGGATCATCGACTTGATGATGTGCACGAGGCGAGGATGATTGGCACGAAACATCGCTTCCCAGGCCGTGTTATCTCCCTGCAAACATC
>JBKQMU010000001.1:0-5224 GCA_052146555.1 Isosphaeraceae bacterium | reverse complement strand
GCGCGCCGCCGGGGAGTGTCATGCGGTTGCCTTCACGGAGCACGGGAACACCCGTCGCGTTCATCACGGTCGAGGCCACCTGGCTGGCAAGCAACTGCAGGGGCGAGGCGATTCGCGAATACATGGCTACTGGAAGCGGCACCATGAACACGAGGAAGAAGAGCACGAACCAATACCGCCTGAGCGCCTCGGCTCCCAGCAGTAGCGCGAAGATGCCAGCCAGGCCCAAGAGCAGCGCCAGATCGGCAAGGAAGGGAATCGGCAAGAGCACCGTCAGCAGCCGGCCCGCGATCGCCGCACCTAGCAGCGATGCCCCCACAACCACGCCGGAGCGGATCGGTACTGGCCCTCGCCGTGCAACGTGGGAGGCAAAATAAAGGCTCAAGAAGGGCACGAGGAATCCGTGGCTGTAATTATCATCTGTTCGCCATATGAAGGCGAAATGCGCTAGGCTGTCGCGGAAGAGCATGCAGAAGAGGACCAGGCAGATGAATCCGCCGATAGCCGTGACACGCTGGACCGGGTCACAGATTGCCTGACGAAGAATCATCACGAGCGTGTGGCTGGGCGGCACGCCGGAATTCGGGGTTTCCGGTATAGGGCAGGTACCATCCTGGATCACTGCCATGTTGATTCATCCTTCACGTCGATTGGGAGGTTCTTGGTTCTCACCTGACTCAATTGGCCCTGGTCGCGCCCGGCCGCAGCCGGCCCAGCGACTGGCTTGTCCGTTGCAACTCCAGCGCCCGGCGGCTAATGTCATCACTGGCGGAGACTTCCAGGGCCGCCTGTAGCGCAGCCTTTCTCTGGGCTTCGTCGTCGAGTTGTAGCGCGATGCTCGCCAGATTGAACCACCAGCAACGCCTTGTGGTTACGTCATCGATCTGGTCGATGGCTTGCTGATACTGGCGTTGGGCCTCTCTCCACTGTGCCAGCAGCGCAAAGGCTTCAGCCCGGGTCGCCATGTGGATGGCCAACTCAGAACCGTTCTGAAAATCCTCGGTACCGGACGCGAGGATCTCCTCGAGCAGTTTCTGGGCCTCCGGGCGCTCCTGCTCGTGAAGCAGCCGGGCCGCCGCCAGGGTGGCGACCGAATGCCTGGGCACGGCCTCGGTCCATCCTTGTAACGACCACCCAACATCAGCCAGAAGCTCGCGCATAATCTCCCGGGCAGTTGCCTCGCCCGGCAGGTAATAGCGGCGGACGCGGGAATCGTCATCAAAGGCCGGGCCCGCGGATAAGGCCAGACTCGCGGATGAGCTTCGATCGCACCGGCAGGCAAGCCGTAGAGCCTGCCGGTAGACGCGAACCGCGGCCTCCTTGCGTCCACTAAGCCGCAGCGCACGGGCGCTCCAGGCCAGACTGGCTGCGTCACGACTGAGGCCCAGATGGTGCACCAGGCTTGCAGGGTTACTGGGACGGGTGGAAACCTGGGCCCGCGACAGCCGAGCTAGCGGGTAGAGCGGCGCGATCTGGATCGCGGCGTCAATCAGTTGCCGCCCCTCTTCCGTTCGATTGCCCTCCAGGCCAGGACGTCCGAGGTAAACGCCCCACTGCGACAGGTGAAGGGGGGTGGTATGCCACCACGAAGGCTCGGGGGGAACCACCAATTCGGGAAGCGGCTTGACCCTGCCCAGACTCGCGGGAGGGAGCAATAGTTCCCGGGCCACCACCGAGGCACAATGCGCATCGCCGGCCCATCGCCAGGAAAGTACAAAGACTGTGATCCCCAGGAACAGTGTGAGAAGTACGGTCGGCGGCCAAAAAAGCCAGAACGGTGCCGACCACTGGCTCGGCTCGAGGCTTACCGTCGGCGTTGCCTGATGCCGGCCGGAGAATCCCGGTCGCTTTTCCAGCGGCGAAGCGTGCTGAGCGACCGCGGCCAGGATGTCCTTAGCCGAGGGCAAGTCGGGTTTGCCTCCCGGCCGAGCGGGCTGCGGCCTGTTCCTGGGCCTCTGGCACGTGTCTCCAGGCCGGGTTAGATTTTCCGCTGGCCGCGTATGCTGACCTTCCGGTGGCAAGCCCAGATCCGGGAGTGTGGTGGAGCGAACGCTCGGGTCGGGACTCCGGCTTTCACACGGGGCCTCAGGTGCCCAATCAGGATATCGTAGCTCGGTTTGCCACAGGGCTTCGGTCGTCGTCGATACCGTCGCATGAAGTGGACCGAGCTCTAGAAACCCGGCCGTCGTAGCCCAGGTGGTATCCGCCACGAACCGTGAAACGGAGCTTTGACCGTGGGACTGGGGCACCTCGATCTCAACTCGCGCAGGTTCGTGAACCGCCACGGGAAGTTGCAGCTTCGCATGGGGCTGACCCGCGGGGCTCTCGGTTGAACCGACTTTGATTTCCACGGCGATCGGGAACTCGTCCGCGGCGGACGGAACGACAATCTCCTGTGCCCGCACCGCGGCTGAAGGCTCGTCCGCGGCGGACGGAACGACAATCTCCTGTGCCCGCACTGCGGCTGAAGGCTCATCCGTGACGGGCAGAATCACAATCTCAGGTACCCGCACCGCGGCTGAAGGCTCGTCCATGGCGGGCGGAATCACAATCTCAGGTACCCGCACCGCGGCTGAAGGCTCGTCCATGGCGGGCGGAATTACAATCTCAGGTGCCCATACAGCGGCTGAAGGCTCGTCCATGGCGGGCGGAATTACAATCTCAGGTGCCCATACGGCGGCTGAAGGCTCGTCCGCGGCGGACGGAACGACGATCTCAGGTGCCCGCACTGCATTGTTTGTTACTTCAGGTTGCGACACCTCTTCGATCAAAGCGGCAGGCTCATCCCGCGGCTCGGGCCGCACCGGGAACCTGGAAGGAAGAGGCATCGTAGCGGCGAAAGGTTCCGGGGCGAAAGTCGCCCGTGGAACCTCCTGAGGCAAGCGGCTCGACCACGAGGCAAGTGATTCTTCCTGCTGATGGAGCAAGGCTCCGGGCACCTTCAAAGGCACGCCTTGATAGCGGTCTGGGGACCGGAACGATCGTGGCTCGGCTGTCCTTTCAGACTTCTTGGCGGTCGACCGGAGCCGGTCTCCCGCCGCCCTCCAGCGGGCTTCCCAGGGGTTGACTGGAACTGGCTCTGGCGCAACGGCCGGCGCTTCGGCCAGGAGGGTGGCCATCGAGGCCGACTTGGGAACCACGGGCGGCATCGGCCGCTCGGTCATCTTCTCACTTGACTGCAGCTCCGAAGCGACGACCGGCAACAGCGGTGTTACCACGCGCGGCATCGGTCGTTCGGTCATCTGCTCGCTTGACCATAGCTCCGAAGCAACGTCGGGCAACGGTGGCGTCAGCGCGGGCACAAGCGGATGCCGGTCTCGAGTGGTTATTGCGCAGCCGAGGTCCCGCTGCGGATCTTCGGGACTGCTCTGGCGGAGCGTCATGCTCCAGGAGCCGACGCGGAAGGGGACGTCAAAGGGCAGGGGGTGGGGACCGTCGACTGGCCGCTCTTGAAGCAGGATCGAGCCGGCCGGCCCCAGCGGGATCAGATGCCAGCCTCGCCCTGCGCGCTGAAGGCGGCAGGCTTCTTCCGCCAGGTCGCCATCGGGTACCTGGACCTCGCAGTACGTGGCCCGGCCTACCCGGACCACGATCCAGGGAATCTCCACGACGCGAATCTGACTCGATTCTCGGTCTTGGATGTGAACACTGGTAGATTCCGGCATCGTGGGATCGACTCCTGCGCAAGCCAACACTCAGGCGGGCGGGTTTACCCACGTTCCACGAAAAGATCCGTGCCACCTGCCAGCCAGCGGTTCCAGGTGCCACCCAGAGCGCTGGCCGAGATGGCCACGGCCGATAATTCGATCGTCCAATGCACGGCGGCCAGCAGGCTGAAGCTCAAGGCCGCGCCAATGAGTCCGTGAACCAGGGAGCCATCGATCGAGCCGACGCGCTTCAGTCCGCCGGGCAATCGAAGCAAGCACCAGAGCACTCCCACGGCCACGATGACGGCGCCCGCGGCACCTGTCTCGACAGCCCACTGCAGAAGGCTGCTCATAGCCGTGTTCGATGACGGGTCGCGATCCTTGAAATAGGCATGGATTGTGGCGAAGCTCCCCAGGCCCGATCCCACCAGGGGAAACTCACGGATGGCGTGGATGCTCTCAGACCAGATGGATTGGGCCATCTTGAGGTCGGGGGGCTGGATCGGAGCTTGGCCGGTCAGCAAGAGTGGCCAGAATGCCTGCAAAGCCACGCCGGCGGCAAGGCCCACGAGCAAGAGTGCCAGGAGCGCCAGGGCCGGCCACCGCACGGGCGGTCGCACAACGGCCGGTAGCCCGACAGTTAGCAGCCCCAGAGCCATGGGCAAGCAATACCAGGCGCCGGCCACCAGCCCCATCAGAAAGGTGCCCAGAAGCATCAGGATCGAGAGCAAGAGCAGCAGGCTGCCCTGGCCAGAATGCCCTAGCCGCGCGGAGAAGCTCTCGCGGCTGCCCCGAGGGGAAAGGACGTGTAAGAGGATCGCCAGCGCCAAAGGTAAGGCCAGCGTGCCAAGCGTCAGAAAGGCGCCCGAGCTGGCCATCATCGTCCCGAACAAGGCCGGCGTGACGGGAATGAGAACCGCCCGTGCTGGGGTCACCATTTCGGCCTCGTCCCGGCCGGGGCTCTTGGACCAAGTCTGGTTTCTCAGCACCGCCGTGCCCGGGCTTTCGAGCAGGTCGCTCAATGAGGGTGCCCAGGCGGGGCCGCTTCCGGGAACGAACAGGCCGTAGAGCCCCTGGCTGCTCCCGCTGATCTGCACGACCGCTAGGGTCGCGTTGAGAAAAAAGGCCGCGACCACCAGGCCCCAGACCAGGTAGAGCCGGCTCAGCCGGTTGGTGTAATGCGAGACGGCCCAGAAGATCCCCAGGCAGGCCGCCGCCTGAGCGAGCCAGCGCAGGGTCGCCGCGCGATCAAGGCTGGCTGGTGACCGAACCGGAGGTGCTTCGGGAAGGCCCACATCGGGCAGGTCGGCCTGGACCATTCGGGGAAATACACCCCGGGCGTATGTTTCGTGTGCCGTGGGCGAGAGCCGGCTGGCCAACGAGGGAGGCAGCGGAACGAGCTGGAAAATCCCCAGAAGAAGAGCAAGTAGACCCAGCATGTCCAGCGGACTCTTAAGCAGCGCCATCCTCCCCTCAACCAGCATCGCCGTGAGCTTGATGGCAACGAGCAGGAAGGCGACCGCGACCATGATAGGTCGGAACCACCAGACGGCCCCGCCAAAGCACAGCACGCTTCC